>JAJFLL010000056.1 GCA_021772695.1 Deltaproteobacteria bacterium | reverse complement strand
CGAAGTCCAGGTGGCCTTGTTGACCCGACGCATCGGTTATCTTACGGAACATTTCAAAACCCACCAAAAAGATCATTCTTCACGTCGCGGCCTTCTAAAAATGGTTGGTCAGCGGCGCCGACTTTTAGATTACCTCAAGCGCAAACACCTTGATCGCTATCAAAAACTCATTGGCGACTTGGGTATCCGTAAATAAATTTTATTTCGAGCACTTTGACAATAAACTAACGATGAGCGGGGTTTGAACCGGGATTTTCTTTAGGAAAGAATAACGATGGCTGATAATTTAAGCTGAACTTCTTTTAACTTAAGGGAGCTTTGTCTAAATTATCAGTGACCGACTTTTCTCCATTTTCTTCCTGAATTCTCCCCCCTCATTCCAACAATGCTTAAGGAATCTTACTTCCCCCTGAGGGCGATGTCCGTTTCTTATGCTTTAGGAGTAACTCTACCATGAGCCAAAAAATTAGTGTTGATGTTGAATTAGGGGGCAAGACCATCACCCTCGAAACCGGCTATTTGGCCAAACAGGCCCAAGGATCTGTGACGGTACGCTGCGGCGACACCATAGTCTTAGTAACGGCTTGCGCCGCTTCCGAGCCAAAGGAAGGCATCGATTTTATGCCTTTGACTTGTGACTATCAGGAACGCACCTTTGCCGCAGGAAAAATCCCCGGAGGTTTTTTTAAACGAGAGGGTAGGCCCACTGAAAAAGAAACTCTAACCAGTCGCTTCATCGATCGCCCTTTACGTCCATTGTTTCCAGAGGGTTGGGCTTGTGAAACCCAAATCATCGCGACGGTTTTATCGGTGGATTCCGAGATGGACCCCGACGTTTTGGCCATCACCGGCGCTTCGGCGGCCCTGACTCTATCTGAGATTCCCTTTAACGGACCCATTGCCGGGTGCCGCATCGGAAGAATCAACGGTCAACTGGTACTCAACCCGTCGAATTCTCAATTAGAAAACAGCGACCTCGAAATCATTCTCGCCGCCAGCGAAAATGCCATCGTCATGGTCGAAGGGGGCGCCAAGGAGGTTCCCGAAGCCGAGATGTGGGCTGCCTTGGATTATGGCCATAAGGGTATGGCTGAGCTGATTCGTGCACAAAACGAATTGGCAAAAAAGGTCGGTAATGCCAAACGGGAATTCCAAGTCCCCGAGGTCGACACCGAATTGGCCGGAAAAGTGCGTGAAATGGTTCAAAACAAATTGCAAACCGCTTTTCAGATTCCTGCCAAACAAGAACGAACCTTAGCCTTGAAAGAGATCAAGAAATCTTTGATCGATACCTTGGTCACTGAAGATTCCCCTGAGGATCTAAAAGGGAAAGTTTCCTCCTTGTTTAAACAGGTAGAAAGCGATGTGGTGCGGAAGAAAATTCTTCAGGAAAAAATCCGCATCGACGGCCGGGATTTAGAAACGGTGCGTCCCATCGCGGTGGAGGTTGGATTATTGCCTCGTGCGCACGGTTCGGCCTTGTTCACCCGGGGCGAAACTCAGGCCTTGGTGACCGCTACCTTAGGAACTTCCGACGACGTGCAAATCATCGATACCTTACTCGAGTCGGGCACCAAGCATTTCATGTTGCATTATAATTTCCCGCCCTTTTCGGTGGGCGAAGTTCGCTTTTTGCGAGGGCCGGGTCGGCGCGAAATCGGTCACGGCGCCTTGGCCGAACGATCGGTGACCAAGGTATTGCCCAGTGCTGAGGAGTTTCCTTATACGGTGCGAATCGTGTCCGAAATTTTAGAATCGAACGGATCCTCTTCCATGGCCTCGGTCTGCGGGGCTTCTTTGGCCATGATGGATGCCGGGGTGCCCATCAAGGCTCCGGTGGCAGGTATCGCCATGGGGCTCATCCAAGAAGGCACTGACTTCATGATCCTTTCCGACATTTTAGGCGACGAAGATCACCTTGGTGATATGGATTTCAAAGTGGCCGGTACCGAAAAGGGGATCACCGCATTGCAAATGGATATCAAGATTGAGGGACTGCCGCCGCAGATCATGGAACAAGCTCTAGATCAAGCCAAGCGTGGTCGACTGCACATCTTAGGTGAAATGAGCAAGGCCTTGACCGAGCATCGTGGCGAACTCTCACCCTATGCGCCACGTATCGAGATGATGAAGATCAATCCCGACAAAATTCGCGATATCATTGGGCCAGGGGGTAAAATGATCCGAAGCATCGTCGACCAGACGGGGGCCAAGATCGATGTGGAAGATGACGGTACCATCCATCTTTACAGTCCTGACGGCGAAGCGCTGCGACGTGCCCGCGCTCTGATCGAAAACATCGTCGCCGAAGCGGAAGAAGGTCGGGTTTACCGTGGTAAAGTTCGCAAGATCATGGATTTCGGTGCCTTTGTGGAAGTGCTCCCTGGAACCGATGGCCTGGTGCATATTTCCCAAATTGCCAAGGAACGCATCAATCGGGTGACCGATGTATTGCACGAAGGTGACGAGGTCATCGTGAAGTGTATTCGCATCGATCGTGATGGCAAGGTCTCCTTGAGCATGAAGGACGCCGAAGGCTTGATCCCCCACGCGGAACGAGGAGACGATGACGGTGAATCCCAAGGTTAAGATCAGTCCCTTACCTGGTGTTAAAAATTTCGTGGCTCCCGAATATATGAGCGTTGGGGCCAGTGGGATGGACTTAAGAGCCGTCAATGCCGAGCGCATATGTCTGGCACCGGGCCAGCGTTCCCTGATTCCGTGCGGTTTTTCTATGGAGCTACCTCCAGGTTTCGAAGCGCAAGTACGGCCTCGCTCAGGTTTGGCCATTCGAAATGGCATCACCTGTTTGAACACACCTGGGACCATTGACCAGGACTACCGCGGAGAAATTAAAGTCATCCTGGTCAATTTGGGAGAAGAACCCTTTGAAATTAATGCCGGAGACCGGATCGCGCAAATGGTGATTGGGCCGGTGGTTCAGGCCCAGGTTGAGGTGGTTGCCGATTTGTCAACGACGACTCGTGGTGCCGGGGGATTCGGCAGCACGGGGCGCGGCTGATTTTTTGCTTCTTGGCAGGGATGCATCAAACTGGTAACCCAAAAGGGTTTTATGGAATCTTTGATTGAGGCAGCTGAGAAGGCAAGTAAACGAGCCCATGCCCCATATTCGAATTATCGTGTGGGGGCTGCTTTAGCTACCGGTTCAGGAAAAATATTTTCGGGATGTAATATCGAAAACCGCAGTTATGGGGCTACGGTATGTGCTGAAAGGGTAGCCCTCTACCAGGCGATTCAATCCGGAGAGAAAGCCTTTGCCCATATGGCTGTGGTATCTGCAGGCGG
>JAJFLL010000055.1 GCA_021772695.1 Deltaproteobacteria bacterium | reverse complement strand
CAATTAAAAATTTTATCGCTATGTCCCAGCCCATTTATTAAATTATCTTACTAGGCTCCAATGGAATGGGTGGTAAATCGACGTCCTTGTAGATTTTTCTTAATTTTCCGAATAGTCTTTTTTATTAAATGTGCCGGAATCTGAGCGCTGTGGTCAAAGCCGTACCATTGCTTGAGGTATCTTATAAATCCCCAGGATCTGGCTAATGTAGATTGGGTGGAGTTGGCTTGGGAATGGCGGACCCAAAGCAGGGGGAGGACTCCGAAAAACCCTCTAGTTTGTTGGTTCCATGCTCGGTATTCCTTAATTTGCCATGGGGGGCAGTGGTAATCCTTTAATTCTGAAATAATTTTCTCGGGTACCTTAACTTCAAACCTTTCCAATAGGTAATGGAGCGTGTCCCGAATGGGTAAGACCATTTGAAGTTTTTGGCTTACCTTGCTTAGGCGATCCCAATCGATCTCGTTGTGGTTAATCAACCAATAGGCATCGGCGATCCAGCGGATGGGGGCTACCGTGTTCCAGGCCGTACCGTGGACCAAGGTGTGGAAGAGGTGGTCGGTTGCTTGCAGGGTTTTGCAGTGGGTCGTTCCCAGTTTTGTCTCAGGGGTATGTTCCCAAAATAATTTTCCCAACTCTTTATCACAGCGTTGGCCAATTAAATGCCAGTGAAGATCCATCTCGATTCCACTTTCATTATGCGTGAATGCATTTGCATGGTGTATGGGAATGTATATTTTATTAAAATGTTTTTGTGCTTTCCATCCAACCGATTGCAATAGAGAAATAGCAAGCTCAGCTTTTTCAGGAGGAATTAGAATGTCTAAATCTCCCATTCCCCGTAAACCATAGTCTTGATAACAAGATAAGGTCAGGGCACCGCCTTTTAGCAATAAAAGGACAATATTATTTTCCTCAAAAAGCTTTTGAACTGAGGTTAGCTGATTCAAATTTCTCTGATTCTGGGCCCAGGTCAGGCGATAGATGCCCTTCATTCGACCCATGAAGGGGTCGTCGGGAGCCACGGCCACTAGGTTCTTATAAACTAGGGGCAGTAGGCGAGAAGACCCGTAATCAATGTCATCGAAGGGAACTTTTGCTTTAAAGGCATGCCAATGAAGAAGGGCACGCGAAGGTTCCCACAGGGCTGCCTTCAATAAATCTTCTTGTTCCAGGCTGGGTAGATAACTTCGGTGTTGCATGAGCTTTTCCTAGGACAGAGTTCCTATTTTACGGCGTCGATCGAGATTGGCTTTGAGTATCTTGAGATAATGCTGTTTGGCATCCTTGGTGCGAATGCCGTGGTTTTGACCATGAATGCGGCGTCGATACAATACTTCCGAATGACTGGTTTCTTTTAGGTTTAAAACCTTGGCTCGGCCATACCAATCCAAGAATTCTCCTACCTGAATGGCAGGGTCAAATCCCCCTACCTGATGGAAGGTTGCTGTGCGAATCATTAAGGCCCCCGGAATGGTTCCCGCCATGGCCTCTGAGGGGCAGTGGAATTTTGCTAATTCTGCAGGAGGTAGGTCGGGGGTGAGAAATTGCTGCACGTGACAGAAGGCCATTTGCAATTCCGGGTCAGCTAGAAAGAGTTCCCATTGTTTGGCAAGTTTTTGGGGATCGTAGAGATCGTCGGCGTCGCACAGGGCCAAAAAATTGCCGGAGGCGTGTTGTATCCCCAAATTCCGGGCGGCGCTGATCCCTTGGTGGGTCTGGCGCAAGACTTTTACTAAAGTTCCAAAGGTCTCAGCGGCCCCATGGCTGTCATCATCAGACCCGTCATCCACCACAATGATTTCCATGGGCTTGAGGCTTTGAGCCAACACGCTTGAGATAGCCTCTGGCAGGTAGCGGGCATGATTATATACGGGAATGATGACGCTTATCTTGGGTTTTTGTGAAAGCATGGAATCTCCTATCGAATATTCACCTTGGGTAGCTCGTCATCAAATAATTTTCGAAAACCTGCCACGTCTTTTATGCTCTTGGAATCCCCTTGGTGAATAATTTGTCCGCCCTCAAGTAAATAGAGGAGGTCGGCCTCGCGAACAATACGATGGTCATGGCTGACTAATAATAGAGAGAGCCGGTTAAATTCTGCTTTAAGGTTTTGTTGAATTTTATGAATGGAAGATCCGTCTAAGTGGTTTGTGGGCTCGTCCAAAATTAACATGCTGGGTTGCCGCAATAGGGCTCGCGCCAGTGCAATCCTTTGGCCTTGTCCACCCGACAGTAATACTCCCTGTTCGCCAATGGGGGTGTCATAGCCCTGAGGGAGCTGATCGATAAATTCTTTGGCATCGGCTAGCTCTGCGGCCCAATCTAATTTTTTTTGATCCATTTGATCGGTGCCGTAGGCGATGTTCTCCCGCAAAGTACCGGGAAACAGCATGGGGTCTTGTAACAAGATACCGATTTGACTTCTTAAATGGGGAATATCTAATTGCGAATAAGGACGGCCATCGGCCAGGAGCTGACCCTGGCCAGGCCGGTAAAAGCCGAGTATGAGATTGATCAAGGTGCTTTTACCGGAACCGCTGGGTCCGATGAGCACGGTGGTTTTTCCGGGTTCCAATGAAAAATTGATGCCAGCTAAGACATTTTTATCTTCGTAGGCAAATGAGACTTCTTGAAATTCCACACGGCCTTGAAACGAAAGTTTTTCTTTACCCTCATAGGGGTGTTTTTCTTTTAGGTGGGTGATTTCGTAGAGTTTTAACAGGGATTCCTTGCCGGCAATGATTTGCGGAACGGCATTGTAGGCAATGCGTAAATGCTCGCGCATGAGGGCGAAAGCGAAGTAGAAGGCCAATATGTCACCCAAGCTAGTATGATTTTGAATCACCTGCCAACCGCCGTAGCCCAGGATAATCAGGCCCGCCGTTACTACGATCAGGTTTTGGGTCAGGGAGTAAGCGGTCGCCAACCAGGCCATTTGTTTACTGCTGTGGCGTAGTTCTTCATGGTGATTTTGTTGCCGGGTGAGTTCCCAGGCTTCTGCCGTCTGAATCTGGGTTAAATCGAGCATCCGTAAAATAAAGGCCACACCCTTACTGAAATTTTCAAACTTCTGGTGAAAGGCCACTACGTTATGACGCAATTTATTTCCCAACGTTCGACCGATGATGAAGAGTGCAGGAAGGATTAAGGCCAGCAGCAAAAATAATGGAAAGTCTAAAAACAGTAATACCAAACCCATGATGCCGCTGAGCAGTAGGGAGGGTAAAAAATTGGTGACGATGGCGCTAGACATGACATCGACTCGTTCACTGTCTTGAACAATGGTCGTATGCAAATGTTGACGATCGGTGCGGGTATAAAAACCGCGCGACAAGGTATAAATCTTTTGGATCAACTCATCACGGATGCGCTGGATGGCAATTTTGGTAAATTTTAAGACTTGGTACCGGGTAAACAAGGTCAATAGATGGCTGGTCAAATAACAGCCCAGCATGATGAGACACAGATAGGTTAGTCCGGCGTAATTTTTTTGGGGGATCACCTCGTCAAAGGCCCGCTTCACCAAATAGGCCACCGGTACCAAGATCAGGACCTGCAGCATCGATAATAGCGATATGCCGGCCAAGCGACCCTTCATTCCCCGGTAAAAACCCAGGTAAAATCGCCATAACTGGGGCGGATTCGTCGATTTTTGGGTAGGCTGGGGTTGGAGTGCCATAAAAAAAATGATCTGCTTAACACCACTGTTTACTGAACTCAACCTGGGGAAACTGAATCAAATATTTGTACATAAATGTTAATTAGCCCAAAAACCATTGCCAATGGGGTAGGGCCTTGTTTATGCCCCATGGAACAAAGTTCTAAAGGTAAGGAAAATTCATGGAAAGCGTTCTAAGGGTGGCCTCTGAGCAGATCACCAGTGAGATCCTCGATGGTGAGGTCATGATCGTCAATCTGGAGACGGGCAGTTATTACAGCATGACCGGGCCGGGTACCGAGATATGGCAATGTCTGCAATTGGGCTCGGCCCCCGAACAAATCTTAGGGGTGTTGAGCGAAAATTACTCGGTGAGTGCCGAGCAGATTGAGGCCTCCCTCAAAAAAATCCTCGATCAATTATTAGAAGAAAAATTAATTAAGGACTCGGAACATCCCCAAGGAAGTGCCGACCTCGATCAAGTGCGCCATGGGGCTACAAATAAAATTTTTTCCGAACCTACCTTAAATAAATATACCGATATGCAAGAGCTATTATTGCTCGACCCCATTCACGACGTGGATGAAGCCGGTTGGCCCTTGGCAAAAGATAATTCGGATAATTAACGTATTGCGTGGTTTATGATTTCACCAGACACCCTCCTGGTTGATAAACCGGATATTTCTCCCGAAGAATATTTTGATCATCATCAAAGCATATTTTTAAAAGTATGTGAAAGTTCCGCCAGTACGGAAAAAAAATACTACCGGCTTGGTCCTTTTTGTTTGGAATTTATATTTCCCAACGCCCATCTCGTCTCAAGGGTGACCCCCGCATTTGCCCACCTAGAAATCACCACTCCCGGTAAGGTCGATTTAAGTATCGGTTTTTGGGATAGCGCTTCTACTTTTGAAAAATTATCTCCTCCACCCTGGAACCGGGCTCAAGGGGGATTTATAAGTTTTCATGGGGGGGCGTATTATCATAAATATAACTCAGTCAGCGGTTGTCTCTATTCTTTTAATGCCAAACACAATACGGCCTGCTTCTGGATCGGGAATTATAAAAATATTCCCTATTATGAATCGGGGGCACCCATACTTTCGATCCTCAATTGGTGGCTGAAAGATACGGCCTATCAATTGGTGCATGGTGGTGCCTTGGGTCAAGCAAGTGGCGGGGTTCTATTAATCGGCAGGGGCGGGTCGGGTAAATCCACCACATGCGCCTCGGCTTTGCGTTCCGAATTATTTTATGCAGGTGATGATTATAGTTTGGTGAAAACTGACGGTGAACCCAGGGCCTATGGTATTTTTAATTCCGCTAAAATTCGCCCGGATATGCTGCAGCATTTTGACCATCTTAAAGGGGCCTTATTCAATTCCGAAAAGATTCCCGAAGAAAAACCGCTATATTTTTTATACCCGCATTTTAAAGAACGACTGATCAAGGAATTTCCCCTCAAGGCTATTTTTATTCCTCAGGTTACCAATACCCCGCAAACCTCAATCGAACCAGCTAGTCCCGCCGATACTTTAAGGGCCCTGGCGCCAAGTACCATTTTTCAGCTCTCTGGTTTGGGTAAGGAAATTCTATTTAAAACCACTCGGCTGGTTCAAAGTCTTCCCTGTTACTTTTTAAAACTTGGTAATCGGCCTGAAGAGGTTCCCGATAAAATTGCAGCATTTTTACAGGGCACCTTGTCGTGAAAATTGTCTTTTGGACTGAAGTATTTTGGCCCCACATCGGTGGAGCGGAAATTTTCTGTTTCAATCTGTATAAAAGCTTCAAGGCGCGGGGCCATGATTTAATCTTGATAACCGACCTTAATCTTCCCTCATTAAAGGAAACCGCTGATATAGAAGGATTGCCCATTTATCGTCTACCGTTTCGAGAAGGTCTGACTGGTCAGATAAAGCAACTGGCCTATGCCAAGAGACGATTAGAGGCCATTTTTAATGAATTTCAACCAGACCTGATTCATTTGCATACCTTTGGTCCGGCCAGTATCTTTTTTGTGGAATTGCAAAAAAAGAAAAGGCGGCCAGCCATGATGACTCTTCATGTGCATCCCTCCTTTTCTTTAAAAAAGGGGAGTGACTTTTTGGCTTATCTAGAAAATTCCCTCGATGGGGTGAGCTCAGTGTCAAAAAGCGTTGATGCCGAGTGTCAGGAATATTTTAAAAATCCCTCGTTAAAAAAATACTGCATCGTCAAT
>JAJFLL010000054.1 GCA_021772695.1 Deltaproteobacteria bacterium | reverse complement strand
CCAAGCCGCTCTCGGAATCCAAGAATTTGATTCAATTCGTGGCCAACTCAGAGCTAATGAACAAAATCCAAAGGCTTAAATCTCTTACTTCCCACCGCAACCCCGAGGGAAAATACGAAATATTATTCAACAAATTAACGGAACTGGCCTTAGACAAGCTAGATCTAGAACGAAGGGTCGAGCGCAGAGAGAAGAGAAAGAAACAAAAATCTGCCAAGCAACACCCAAACACCCCCAACCCAAGTCTCAAAAAATTACCCTACGCAGACCATCTCAAAACGCAAAAGAAATCCCCAAAAATTAAAGAATTCCCCAGGGTCGGGGCCCCTTGAGGAGCCCAGTCCTTGGGGGAAAGCCTGATTGGGAAAGAGCCTGATTTGCCACCCTACCCAACGCAGCAACAGCAAGAACCAACGCCACCGCCGACGTCGGCGGTGACAAGAACTCGACACATCCCCAACCAACTCAAAGACCGAATATATCAACGTGACCAGGGTAAATGTCATTACCGGGACCCGAAAATTCAAAAATCATGCGATTCTACCTATCATATTGAATTCGAACATAAATACCCTTACAGCTTGGGAGGGGAGCATACTGAAGACAATCTAAGGCTATATTGTCGAAATCATAATAGGTTTAGATATTATGGAAATGTCTCGAATTTTTTTTCGGGTGGAAAAGAACTTTTGTGAGGCATAGGGTGGGTTTTCATGAGTATCGAAAAGGGTTTTGAAATAAAAAAATATCAGGAGGTATCCATGTTTTCCAATACCCCTAGCTTTTGCAGTTTTTCAACCAACGACCTCAAGCAAGCCCAAGAATTCTATGGAAAAATACTGGGACTTAAAGTCGAAGACAAACCCGAAGGCCTAACCATTCACCTTCATGGTGGTGGGGAAGCCTTTATTTACCCAAAAGGAAATCATCAGCCGGCGAGTTTTACCATTTTGAATTTCTTGGTGGCAGATATCGAAAAGGCCGTGGGACTTTTGAAAGGGAAGGGAGTTGTCATGGAGTCCTATGAAGGAGAGTTGGAAACCGACGATCAGGGGATCTTTCGAGGTAAATCCAAAGGCCAGGGGCCGAATATCGCATGGTTTAAAGATCCTGCTGGGAATTTTTTGTCGGTCATTGAGGAGTAAAACTTGAAGTTCTTTGGAGGGGACTGGGTAAATTATTGAGATATAACTTTCATTAACCAAGGAACTCATTTCCGACGGATATATATTCCCTTATCTACCCGAACACATACCTTGCCCTCGTTATCTTTGCCTTCGACAACAAAATGGGGCCGGCTGAGACCATCTCGAATAATATCCTCTTCAATGGCCTTTAGGTTGGCGTCGGAAATCAGAAAGCGAAGGGTTAAATGGCTCTTTACCGGTTTAAGAAATTCGATTTTGGCGTCTTGGTCCCAAATAATATATTCTTTGATGCCCATGATGCGGATCAGCATGAGCATGAAGAAGGGATCTGCCGCCGAATAAAGGCTGCCGCCGAAGGTAGTTCCCACGAAATTACGGGTCAGAAGGCTCCTTTTTAGGACCACCACCACTTCTTTGAAATCTTTACTCACATATTTAATCCGGGTGCGGGTAAAAAAATAAGGCGGATAGATATTCATAAAAAACCGGAAGGACCTGGCGCTTTTCATGATATTCATAGAGTTGGGATCTCCAAGGCAAGCTTACCATGTACCTCACCGGCTTCTAATAATCGATGGGCCTCGGCTGCTTCGCTTAGGGGTAGAGTAGTCACCGGTGGGAGTCTTAGTTTTTTTTCTTCGATTAAGGTGGCGATCTTTTTCAATTGCTCAGAGTCGGGGCGCACAAAAACATAACCCGTTTGAATCTCGGTATTTTCCTGAACCTTATCTTGGAGGGTCAGGATGGAAGTGAGGCGTCCTTGGGGCTTGAGCAATTTACTTAGGGCGATCTGCGTGTCGCCGCCCACCGTATCGAAGACCGCATCGAACCCGCCTGGCACGGCTTGGTGCATGGCCTCTAGATAATTTTTATCATGATAATCCCAAACCGCTTCGGCACCCCAGTCTAATAGCGTCTTTTGTTTTGCGGGACTTGCCGTGCTAAAAACCCGGGCACCGCTATTTACGGCCAACTGTAAGGCATAGCTGCCAACCCCTCCGGCACCCCCGGGAATCAATAGGGTTTCACCGGATCGTATTTGTAAACTTTCAAATAAGGCCTGGTAGGCCGTTAATGCAGCCAGGGGAACCACTGCGGCCTCAACAAAGGAGAGGTTTTTGGGTTTTAAGGCCAGGTGCTCTTGTTGCAATGTGATGTATTGGGCGTAGGTGCCTGCCTGAATGGTTGCTTTACGGCCGTAAGTATAGACGGCATCGCCCAAGGAAAAGCCCGTTACCTTAGCGCCCATCGCTTCGATTTCACCGGCACCGTCCCAGCCCAGAATGAGTGGGAATGCATGGGGCAGTCGCGTGGCCAAAAGACCTTGGCGAATCTTAAAATCTACAGGGTTGACACCGGCGGCATGGAGGCGAATCAGGATCTCATCGTTTCCTACCAATGGTTTAGGCAGTTCCATGGCCTCTAGGACCTCAGGACCGCCGAATTGTTTTATGGCGATGGTTCGCATGAGAGATTCTTGACATGGACTTTCAAAGAATTCTAGGGATTTTCAGTTAAATATCTTCTATGCTCTGTCCTGAGGAGGCCTCCGGATGTTTCGATTCATAACACTCACTGTTTTTACTGCCCTAATGGTATTGCCAGTTTCACAGGGGTTTAGCCAAGAACGGGAAAGCATTTCCTTAGAATTGGGTAATCATTATAGCTTGTATAAACAATGTTCGGGGCGTCCCTTTCAAGGAATCCAGGTGCATTGGCGAGGCCTGGTCGATAACCGCCCTGAAAAAGCCTTGGGCACCGTGGTCAAGAAAAACGGCAAGGATCCCATCGAGGTCTTTTCTGCGCCTCCTCTGCGAGATATTTACGTGGGTTATCTAAAAGATCTCTTGCAACGTTGTGGTATGAAATTTCTGCCGGTGCCCTCACCAGAGGTTTATGAATTGACGGTTTATATCGAAAAATTTCGCGCCCACGAAGAAAAAGGCATATTTATGGGTAAGGGGCAGGCTATCAGTCGATTAAGCCTGGAAGCCAAGCTGCCACAAAAAAAGATTACGGCTCAAGTGGGCTATGAAATTGAATTTAATCAGGGCAGAAAGAGCGGTATCAAACGCATGAAAAAAATCCTTACCGAATTGTTTCGCGAAACTTTGCTCCAAGTGGTTGCGTCTCCGCAATTACAGGACCTACGAGGAGAATAGCGATGAGGCGAACCGCAACGGGATTATTTATTTTATTGGCTATGGCCCTTGGACCAGGGGCCCTTGCCCAGCAGGTGCATCAAGTCAATGTCTCAGGAGAAGACTATCAGCCGAAGGAACTAAAGGCCTTTCCGGGTGACACGCTGCGATTTTGTAATGAGGGTATTTATCGTCGACAACCTTATTCACTTGAGCGTTTTAACCGATATTCTCAGCGAAAAGCCGACACCCATGAGATGATCAAAAAGGGAGAGTGTCGGAATATGCGATTGCAGAACCCCACCAAGGATTGGCTTACGGTTCACGTGAGAGATGCGGTGAACCCCAATGGGGGAATAAAAATTGAAATATCTCCCAAACCCTAGAAGAAATCCGCGCTACCGAAGTCCCGTAAATTTTTCATAACCGCCTCGATTTCTTTAGGTTTTACATCTAGCATGCCCAGGGCATATCGACCCATTTCAAGACCACCTTCTAATTCTTCGCTGATCACCACGTCGGCACCTGCTTCATAGAGCTTGGCCACCTGATTGCGAAATTTGGCGCGAGTGATAATTTGAATCTCAGGGTTCACCTTTCTAGCTTGTTGGATAATAGCCGCCGCATTCATAAAATCCGGAACGGTGATGGCTAGAAGGCGGGCACGTTCTAATCCGCTTTCGTATAAAATATCTTCGGAGGCACCGTCGCCGAAGAAGGCCTGACGGTCCATGCCCCGGAGCCGCTGGATCGTGTCGGGATTGAGTTCTAAAACCATGAAGGGCATGTCATGGGCTTGCAGTATTTTGCCCAAGGTTTCTCCCAACGGTCCAAATCCGCAGATGACCACATGGTTTTCAAGTCTGGCTAATCGAGACTTGATGTCGGGGTATTGGTGGCGCAAGGATAATTTTCGAAAAAAGGGCAGGGATCCCAACCAATCGGCGATCTTAGGTGCTTTGATAAGTAGAGCAGGAGTGATCATCATGGCGACCACAGCGATGGCGATGATGAGTTGGTAGAGGTAAGGAGTAATCGCCCCTGCTTTTCGTCCCATGTAGGCCAGTAAAAATGAAAATTCTCCGATCTGTCCTAATGAGATTCCCACCAGGAAGGCGAGGCGTAGTGGCAGTCCACTGACAAATACCGACAGGCTGGTGATGAGAAATTTCAAAGAAGGTATGAGCAAGATCAAAAGCAAGACCATCAGGTAATTCTCGCCGATGAATTTAAAATTGACCAACATGCCGATGGAGACAAAGAACAGACTATTGAATGCGAATTGAAAGGGTTTGATTTCTGAGAGAGCCTGGTATTGAAATTCAGTAGCGCCCACCATGATGCCCCCTAAAAATGCGCCCAGGGCGAAGGAGAGCCCCAATTCATTGGTGAGCCAGGCCATGCCCAGTGCTATGGACATAACGGTGACCACGAAAAGCTCCCGACTGCGGGACCGAGAAATAAGTCTTAAAAGAGGCTCGGACAAATATTTGGCCACCAAGGCCACCGAGGCAATCAGAAGGAAGGCCTTTGCGATCTGGATCAACAATTCTAGTCCCACATTTCCGCCGGGTGTTACGGTGGCCAGCCAAGGCAATAAGACGAGCATAGGAATAAGTGCCAGGTCCTGCATGATCAAAATGACCGTAGTCAAACGACCCGCCAGAGAATCGAGAAACTTAAAATGGGAGAGGGTGGCAAAGACCACGGCGGTTGAGGAAAGGGTGATGATGCAACCGAAAAACAGCCCTCGGTAAAAAGATGCCCAGATGAGATAACCGATGAGAATACCCGCGAGGATAGTCAGGCTAATCTGTAATATTCCCGAGATGATTCCGACCCGCTTGACCTTTTGAAAATGCTCAAAGGAAAATTCGAGTCCCACCGAAAAAAGTAGCAGGGTAACTCCCATTTCGGCCAATAGATCCACTTGTTCTTTCTCATGGATCAATCCGATGCCGAAAGGTCCGATAAGGGCGCCGGTTACCAGGAATCCCAAAATAGAGGGCAGTTTAAGGCGGCGCAATGTCCAGACCACCGGAATAGAAATGACAAAAATGAGCAATATGTCTTTGAGGATGAGGGTACCCATGGGTGGATGACAGTATAGCCAAGGAAATCTTCTGGCTTAAAGCTATTTGTGTAATTTCGCAGGATTATATATCTAGGTTTTCCGGTAAAAACCCGCCTTGTTGAAAGCGGTTGGGGTCTAGGGGAGTGGCATCGAGGGTAGAAAACCTTCCTAGGGTCACTAATTCGGCCATGGCACGCCCCAGCGCATAGGATTGCATTACCCCACGACCGGTGGCTGCCCCCAATTCGTAAAGGTTGGCCATACCAGGAACCCTTCCCAGCAATGCCGTGCGATCTGGACTGATGCCATAGAGCCCCGACCAGCCCCTGAGGTGCTTGAGCGCCGTGAAGTATCGTCCCCCGCCTCGCCGGTAGAGGCGCAGCCAGATTTTCCGATCAAAAAACGAAGCGCCGTCATATTGGAAGCGGAAGCCTGCCGGTTCATCTTTGTTGGAATACCCGGCCAAGATCAGTCCATCGCTACCACCTTCCGCATGAAAATAGAGGCCGGAGCTATCTACGATCATACCCCGAGATCCGAAGTCTTCTTCGTGGCTGGAAAATAGGGAGATCTGTCGACGCAGGGGGTGCACGGGAACTTTCTTTTGAAAGTGGAGCCCGGTGCTGCCTAACCAGGCTCCAGTGCAATTGATGACTATATGGGGATGGAAGGTGTGCGTTTCCCAATGGTCGCCAGACAAACGGTGTTCCGTAATCAAAGTGTGGAGGATTTTTTCAGGAAGGCCCTCACCCCGCCACACCTGGGTTTGAATGGCATTAAGCCGGCCTTGCTCAATCTGCGCACCGGTAAAATAATGACGGTCTAAGAATGTAACCCCATGGTCTTTGGCCCCCTGCCGGTAATATTCCTTTAACAAATGGGGGTCGAGCAATCCGTCCTCGGGTGAGTAGGTGGCGCCGGTGATTCCCTTTAAATTGGTGAATTCGGGAAGTCGTGATTTTATTTCCCCAGGTTCTAGATATTCCACGGGGATGCCCAGGCTCTCGTAGCGCTTTTGTTTGCTTAAGGCGATTTCCCATTTACTGCGGGGGTAAAGAAACAAATAACCTTTAGGAAAGAATTGAATGTCTGCGGCGATGGTTCGGTAAAAAATCAGTGAGTCTCGCGCCAACTCCATATTGATGTCTTGCCACCAGGTGGCCCGGGCCCCGCCGGCGTTGAGTTCCGAAGAACTATAGGTGCCGGCTAAATCCAAATCGATGACGGTAATGTTCGGAACCTGAAGTTGAGCCAGATGCCATGCGGTGGCGGAACCTAGGATGCCCGCACCAATGATGAGGAATTCTTCCTGCATTGCCATGCTTCCCTCGCTAGACCATCATAACATGGGAAGCTTTGGCGCTGAAACTCAGGGTTATTTGCCCCAACCACCACCGCCGGGGGTTTTTATTCCCAATACTTCTCCAGGCTTGATCTTTAACTCCATTTTTCCCGGTAGTTTTCTTTTCTCGCCCTTGGCATCGACAAAGTAATTTTGACCCTTCCGCCCTGACTGCCCGCCCTTTAGGCCATAGGGGGCCAGGCGCCGGCGTTCGGTAAGCAGGGAGGCATGGGTGTTTTTTAAAAATCGGTATTCGCGAATCAAGCCTTCGCCGCCGCTATGACGGCCCGCACCTCCAGAACCTTGCCGAATCTGATATCGAGTAATCTGCAGGGGAAGCTCAGTTTCCAAGGCCTCGATGGGAGTATTCAAGGTATTGGTCATATGGGTGTGAATGGCATTTTCACCTGGCCCTTGGGGACCGGCGCCCATGCCTCCGGCCATGGTTTCGTAATAAGTGAAGCCCTTGCCGCCAAAGGCCAAATTATTCATAGTGCCTTGCGATGCGGCGGGAATAAGGTGGGGCAGGGCCTTGCCAAAGGCCCCGAGCA
>JAJFLL010000053.1 GCA_021772695.1 Deltaproteobacteria bacterium | reverse complement strand
CCCCTTGAAGGAATTCTCTTTAAACCTTGAAGCCCATTTGAATTTCACCCGGGATCATTCCATACCGACACTGGTATTAGGACAACCAGTTTTCTGGAAAGAAAATATGTCCTCTGAAGAAGAGGCCACCTTGTGGTTTCGATTGCAAACTCCCGAGGGCGAGGTCAGGGCGCCTCCGGCTTGGCTGAACCAAGAGATGGAACGATACAACCAAGAACAGGCCCGTTTGGCCGAACTATCTGGCGCCGACTTCATTAATCTCAATGGCATCGTACCAAAGGATTCTCGTCACTTCATCGATGATTGTCATTTTACCGATCTGGGCAATACCGTTATCGCCGAACAAATCTTGCCCTTAGTCATACAGCGCCTTGAGACCAACTTCTCAGGGTCTCCAAAAAATCTCAATGCCGCCCACCAGTCCCCCGAGAGTATTTCTCGCCCGTAACCTATTATAATTATTTAACCTTTTAAAATGGCAACCCTAAGGGATTCCCGTCGAAAATAGAGGCTCGTCAGCAGAATTTATCATCGCCACGTTTGCGGATCGCCAGGGGGGCTTTTCAGTTACGGGAAGGATACTCCATGGTTTATCCGGGAGCGGGACCAAGCCACATCATTCGGTCGGTATCGGTAATCTCGGATCGACCTATTTCAAGCCCGGGCTTCAACGGGGCCACGGCCCTGCAGCAAGTCCTATCCAATCTGCCACGGCAACACCCATTTCATCCGGTCCATTCCGATCTTCACCGACTTTTGGATGCACCCACTTCCCATGAAATTTCCGGACTACAGGGGGTCCATGAGGCCAAGTTATTTTCCCTAGCGGAGGAAACAGACCCCGATTTATTTTACTCGGATCTTTTTGCCATGGCCCAAAATGCAGAAACCCAAGATCCGGTGTTGGCCCAAGGCTGCTACCTAGCCTTAGCTTCCTCATTCTCCGAAGAAACAGAAGTTCCCCAAGAAATTGTTACCGGGGCCCAGCGCCGCATTCAGGTCTTATCAGGTGGCGGCAGTCTGGGTGAACAACTAGAACACCTGTCTCCGCAAATTCTTGAGGCAGCCCTTGCGCCCGAAGGTTTGTTGGGAATGGCCGCCGGCGGTCTGGCCTTTCGTGGGATCCGTTCGGGTACTTTCGTGGCCTTAAATGCCTTTCCTCGAGCGACTTGGTGGAATCGAGGTCTCATGGCTCGTGCCTTGCCCTCACTTACGGGATTTCTTGCAGAAGCTCCGATCTTTACCCTGACAACTCACTCGTTGAAATCGGCCTGGAGTCCTCATGGAACCGCAGCGGCCCATAATCTTAGTGATCAGATCCTCAGCGGTTACATCATGCTCGGCGCCCTTCGCAGTTTTGGTAGCGTCTTTCAAAGACTCAGTTCCACCCAAGTATTGGGACAAAATACCTTCGCCCGCTTTTCCCGAGTAGCACTGCCCCAAGCGGGGATGGCCCTTGGCTTGATGGTCAGCCAAGGAGTGGAAATCGCCACGGGACGTCGTGAACTCGGCCCCTGGCAAGGCCATTTCGCCGAAGTACTCGGTACTCTATTTCAATTTCATGTGGCCGGGCGCCTCTTACCGCAAGTGATGGGACCGGGATACCGCCGGTTGGAAAGACAACTCGACACGCCTTGGCAAATGGAATTGTCCGGGCGAAATATTTCTAATTTTTTTAAAAGTAATTTGCCGAACCTAAGCCATTGGGTGGCGGGCACATACCGGCCGCGATTAGCCGGTGCCACTGGCCCCGAAATTCCCCCAACTTGGGTGGCCATGGCCAATCATGAAGGAGGCCGGGGTGCTCAATTACCACTAGTACTGACTTCGCCGAGCCTACCGGAGCCAGGTCGACGGCCTCGCTCCACACCAACCCCACCTCCCGCCGCCACATCGAGTACCCAAATCTTACCCAATGGTCGTGGACTCTTACCGCAGGGGGGGCCCCAAATGGAAATGCTCCCGGTCACCGAAGGCGCTCCCTTGGGCCCACAAGATGTGGTTTTAGTACAACAGATTGCAGGACGGCTCCGTAGCCAACTGTCTACCAATCCACAGTCCACACTGCATAGTCTCAAACCGGTATTAGTAGAACTCGCCCGGCAACAAGGTCTTGCTTTTGACGTCTTTCTCGGCAGATCCCTGGGTCAGGCCAACGCCATAGAAATCGAGGCGGCCCTAAGTTTGATACGCAATCCTCGCCAACCCGGCACTTGGATGCCCGAACACGACATCGCCTGGATCACTCGACATGATTTAAAAGGCGGCATCCCTAGATTGGGTACCCTAGCGCAGGACATTGGCAATGTGGGTACCAGGGCCAGACAGGGACTGTTACAAATGGCCTTGCGCCACCGCAGTGAAGTTTACCCTGCAGTCGAGGCGATGTTAAATTCCACACAAACCTTGGTGCTATGGAACGGTCTCAACTTGGCCACGCGTATTTCACACCGAGGTATGATTCCGCTATTAAGGAACCATGCCTTTGGCTCCAATCCAATGGCCCATCGCATGGCGCGAGAAGCCTTAATGACCCTAAACGACCAAGCACTCGCACCTCATTTGCGAAAAATAATCGATAATCCGCGAGGCGATTGGTCGGAAAAGGCCTGGGCCGCCTATGGCTTAGGACGTCTAGGACATTTGTCCGAAGCGAGTGGCATTTTATCGAGTTTTATTCAGTCGTCTCGAGCGCAAACACGGTTTGAAGCCGCTCGGGGACTCATCCGACTGAATCTCAACGGTACCATTCCCAGCACCCTTGAAATGATCAAGGACATGCAAGGTCGAGAATTAATCACCCTGACCCAAGATTGTTTGGCGGCAGGCTATAGAAATCATGCCGAATACATCTTACAAAAGGCATTAGAACTTCCCGAAAATGGAATCCACGTGCAGGCCCTAGAATTGATTGCCACTCACCAATTACAAAATTTAAGCACGACCGTCGCCGGTATTCGAAATAGCCAATATCCAAATAACCGATGGGCAGCAACCAGAGCTGAATTGGCAATGGCTGCCGCGAGAGGCGATCGTAATTCCTTGTGGGAGTTCCTGGAGTATGGGGAAGCACCCGGAAAAAATGAGCCCGCCCATTTTCGCATGAGCCGAGAGTTGGCCCAAGAGCAAATTCAAATAGCAGCGGCAAAATATTTGGCTGAGTTACCTCTTCTCCCCCTCGAACAAGAAATTTTAGTTCGACAACTTCAACAAAGACTGAGCTCTGCGGCAGAGGGCGCCACCCAATTGGCAGCGGCCCAAATTCTGGCGGGGCCCCTACAAAATCCCCAAGGTCGTTTAACCTTAATGCGACTGCTCAATCATAGTGATCCTGAAATCCGGGCACAGGCAGCCCATAGCTTGGGTGAGGTCGCACCTGGTTGGGATACGCAGATCTTGGACCAAGCAAGACGGTTTCGTTTTATTTTGTCAGAGCAAGGCCTGCGCTTTGATGCCCATGCCGGGGAATAGCCTCTCACCGATAATCCTCTATCCAGCATCCTTATTATTCCAAGTTCATTAAAAAATGGCATCCTGCTCAAGATTTTCATAAGCTATGTTAGAACTCAGGAACCGCAAGTATGGGATACTTTTATAACAAAGTGGTCTTCATCACCGGAGCCTCCTCGGGTATTGGTGCTGCCTAGGCTCGGGCATGTGCCCGGGCGGGAGCCAAATAAGTCCTCACCGCCCGGCGCAAGGATCGTCTGCAGGACTTAGCCGAGGAATTGTCTCACCAAGGCACTGAAGCCCTACCCGTGGTTTGTGACGTTGCCGCTGAAAATGATTTGACCCAAGCCGCGGCAACGGCCGTAAAACATTTTGGAAAAATAGATATCGTCATCGCCAATGCGGGCTTCGGTGTGGGCGGCAGGCTCGATCAATTGAGCTTGGATGATTATCGC
>JAJFLL010000052.1 GCA_021772695.1 Deltaproteobacteria bacterium | reverse complement strand
CTCTGGCCTGGTGGTTGCCACGGTAATGGCATTTTGAGGATCTCCTTCTAGGAGATACCGAATATGCCATAAATGGCCGTGAATCTGTTCGTGCTCCACCTCAAGATCGCTCAAAGCAGTAAGGCAACGGGGACACCAATTGATCAACCGCTGGTCCCGGTAAATCTTTCCTTCATGGAATAATTTTACAAAAACCTCTTTCACCGCACGGGACAGGCCTTCGTCCATGGTGAATCTTTCGTTCTCGTAATCTAAGGAAGCCCCAAGTTTTTTGAGTTGGTGTCGAATATTTCCGCCGGATTCTTCTTTCCATTGCCACACCCGTTTGATGAACGCCTCCCGCCCCAGATCTTGTCGATTGAGGCCTTCGGACTTTAGCTGTCGTTCCACCACGTTCTGGGTAGCAATTCCGGCATGATCCATGCCAAAGACCCATAGAGTAGGATGACCGTTCATTCGGAAATAGCGTACCAAAATATCTTGCAGGGTATTGTTTAAGGCATGCCCCATATGGAGGGACCCGGTAACGTTAGGAGGAGGAATCACGACACAAAAAGCACTTTTGTCGCCCGTGTTGGCATCGGGTCGAAATAGCCGGTGTTTTTCCCATTGATCCCACCAGCGTTGTTCCACCGGTGTGGGGTCATAAACCTTGGCCAAGGCCTCGGGACTTTGTTTCGCCATGGGGAATCCTTACTAGACTAGGCCTCGGATTCTTTCAGAATCTCATCAAGTTTTTCGCGAATCAGACGTTCCGCAATATCAGGGACAACCTCTCGAACTACCTTTTCGACGATTTGAGTAGTCAAGGCCTCTAGTTTTTCCGGATTGATATTCAAATCACCTAATCCTTCTGGTTCGGCTCCAGGCAGGGGGGTGACTTCTTCGATTTCGCTATCGACTTCCGGGTCGTCCCAAACACTCGACATAGTTGTCTCCTTTTCCTATTAGGCATTAAAACAAGCTCCCCGCACAAAACAAGGCAAAAAAAACATTGCCCGGCGGGGGAGGTGAAAAGGTATATACCTTTAACTATTTGAAATATTTAAACATTTTATGAAATCATCCAAGGCACTGTCTTGGCTACGTCACCTCCTGCCCTATGCCATGGCAGTGGGGATTCTAGCCTACTTATTCTATAAAATCCCCATTCATCGTATCGGCGATAGCCTCCATGGGGTTCATTGGTTGGGATTGATCCTATTTTCGCTAATATATTTCTCTGCCATTGCCTGGCTCGACGTAAGAAGTCTGCATTGGGTCCTCAACCGCTTCTGCGGCTTTCTAGCCAAGCAAACCTTATGGCCGGGCAGGGCCATCAGCTATTTGCTCTCCATCATGAACTATAATGCCGGGCAATTGGCCCTGGCGGCATATTTAAAAAACCAACGGGGCTTTAGCTTGTTTCGCACTATGGGAGCGGTGTTTTTTGTCACCGCTACCGATCTATATTGGATCATCATCCTGGCCTTCGGAGGATCCTTCTTTTTTGAATTTCAGATCGAGGGGCACCTCCTATCGAATTGGGTGCAACGCGTTGGTTACATTGCCTTTGCCGCCTTATTTTTTCATTTGGCCTTTTGGCATCGATGGTTTTCACGGTTCATTCCTACTAAAATACATTTTTCCTTCGTAGATTGGATTCGTGGCCGACATCTATTTCAAGCCTTTCACCACGCCCAACTACGAGATTATGCCCGTACCGCACTAGATCGCTTCCCCATGCATTTGATATTTATTGGATCCCTCTGGGTGGTGCTTCGCCTGTTCGGCGTGGAATGTTCCATTTGGAATATTTTGGCCACCGTGCCGGTCATTTACCTTCTCGGTGCTTTACCCATTACCCCGGGTGGCCTGGGCGCAGTGCAATTGGCCACCGTAGAATTGCTAAAAGACAAGATTAGCTCACCCACTATCGCCCCGGGAAGTTTGGAGGCCCAACAATTATTGCTGGCCATGTCGTTGATTTGGATGGGGCTCAATTACTTTTGGAAGGCAATTATCGGGTTATATTATTTTAGAAAGGAACCCTTGGCCTTGCTCACCTCAGATACAAGTTCTAATGCAACGCATCATGTTTTAGATTCCACGAATGCATAAAGGTTGGAATTTTACTTGAGGACCCCTGGAGTCCTTATGTTAATATGTCGGTGAGGAGAGGCTTTCATGGGTCAGGAAGGCTTGATTGTCGACAACAAAGTCGAAGAATTTTTCTTCCATCAAATCCGCAAGGCGTGTTTGAATCAGAATATTGACTCTACGCCTCATACGGAATTCTATCTCGTTCAATTACTATCCAATTTTAGCCAACCGGAGCGGGTTCAAGCCTGGACCCAAAATCGCGAACGTCCCCTGGCGATCCATTTCTTAGAAAGTCTCCATACCGATTTAGAAAATCGAATTCCCCTACTAAAAGACTTGGGCGATTTTATTCTATATGTTTCAGGTTTTTTTCAGGAAAGCCTTGAGAGGCGAGGCATGGAACTTGGTTATTATTATTCCTTAGGAGAAAATGCCTACCGAAGCCTTCAAGCCCTTTCTGAAAAAAATACCATCTGCGAGGCCTTTCAAGAAACCTTCGCCGAACTCGCCGCAAAGTTTCCCGCTTACGTAGAAGTGCTTAGTGAAATCAGTGAAAACTCCAATATCACCAGGGACTCAGGGCTCCTCAGACTTTACGAAAGATATATGACGACCGGCTCAAAAAGATTATTGAAAAAATTACACAGCGCGGGAATCTTCCCAAACACCACTCCTCCATCTCTTTCTAAACATTAAAATACACCTAGGGGAACCATTGCGTAATTCTGTCTATTTCGCTATGCCGTGATGATGAATTCTTACCGAGACGGCATAGAACCAAAAAAGTCTACTTGGCACTCCCTGAAACCTGGCATCATCACTGCCTTATTCATTTTAATCGCGGTACTATTTTTGGGACGCTGGTGGGATTCCCTATCCCAGGCAAATCCTACCTTCTCCCCTCCCCCACTCAAGGGCATGGCATTGGGAATCTTCCACCAGGATGCCAATTTTAATTATGAAACAGATCTTAAAGAAATAAAGAATCTCGGTGCCAATGCGGTCTTATTAATGGTCCCTTGGTACCAAAGTGATATCCGGTCTAATCACATGAAACCCCACTATAAAGCCACAGGAGGTAACAAAACCACATCAGACAAGCATTTGACTCGGATTATCAAGCAAGCCCATCAATTGGAATTGAAGGTACTTTTAATGCCCTACCTTCGTTTTGAAACTCGTGCCCCTAAGGAGTGGCGCGGTGTTTTAAAACCTCAAAATTTCCAAACCTGGGCAGGCCAGTATGAAAAATTTATTTTACACTATGCCAAATTTGCCGAGGCACAAAACGTAGAAATATTC
>JAJFLL010000051.1 GCA_021772695.1 Deltaproteobacteria bacterium | reverse complement strand
AGAGCAGCCATAATAGTGTTGGAACCAAGGGCCCCCCATAGCCGGCGACCAACACCAATCCCAATAGAACCCCCAAATAGCAGGCGCCCTGTAACCAAAAATCACTTAAATGAAACCAAAATAAGGTGGGCAAATTCCAATAAGGACTTGGCAGACGCAATGCTAGGTATTCTAAAAATGGCTTGGCCGGTAGGATTCCTTGACTGCCAACTAAACCTAAAATCTGCGAAGCCAGGGAGGCAAAGGCGATCGCATATATCAACCCTAAGCCTGCAAGAAAAACCCTCCTAGATATCTGGTATTGACGTTTTTCCGGATTTTTTGGCCAAAAGAAATTAAGCAAACCCGCCAAACTCCCCCGCCGCTGGGCAACCCAACGGTAAAGTTTTTCCGATACCCAGGAAAATCCCGGGAGAAATCGGTAACACCCATACCAAAATCCCCGACCATCCCCCACGTCCAAGGCCTGAAACACCGCTTTGGCTCCGAAGCTCGCTTCGCCGCTCGGCGAAAGAAAAGCGACAGATTCTTTGAGTTGGTCGACAGGGATTTGGGGAAAATCATGCTGAACCGATTGGTAAGTTTGGTATTGAAGGGCCTTGGAGGTAAATCCCTTCCAATAATCGATCCAGCGGCGGCAAAAACCGCATTCACCGTCATAGAGTAAGGTGGGTCGCAATCGAAAAACTCCTGATGGAAAAATTATTTGGCTTGTAGTTTCTTTAAAGGACTGTTGTCAGGTAACAAATCTCTAATTTAGAATACCATCCTGATACGAACGGTCCTAATGGCACTGCTCCCATAAATTTCCCAAACCACCAGTGTCTCTTCTGGTTATTTCTCACACCTCTGCGGTCACGAACCCCCTGAAAATTTTGCACGAGGGTAATTTCCATTTCAGGGATCCAGAAAAGCCCTTAAAAAATAGCAGATAATTTATTGGGGTGCGAAGGAAATATTGGCACAAGCATTGCTTATTCTAGCTATGCTGATATTCAAAACCAGAGCTACTGCATCCTGCCGGAGGGAGGGGAAGGTTCTCTACCTCCGGCTTTTTTGCAGTACTTTTCATTCAGCCTCGTTGTAATCAACAGCTGGAAAAAACCCAGTCTGACTTATCGATATCTTCGCAGGGTCCAGAATACCATTAGCACCACTACCCCCATGGAAGTGGGCAGTGCCGATTGCATTGGCACGGCAGGGCTACTTAAAGAACAACCTCCTCCACCTTGGATAAATACGCCGACGGCAGCGGGCGGTTGTTGTGGACCCGGCTCCGAAGGATTGGGCTGGGCTTCGGGAGATTCCGGAGTGGGAGTGGGATTAGGTTGAGGGGTTGGGGTTGGTGTAGGAGTTGGTTCTTCACCGCCTGGAGGGGGTGGTGGGACGCAACAATCCGTATCAAAATTATTATCGGCGGGATCGCCAGAACAACCTGCGGGGCAACATCGATCCTCGGTCGCACCGGAACAGGATTTGGGGGCATATTGACAGGTGCCTCCAAGTTGTCCCGGTGGCAAATCACAAATATCGTCGGTGCAGACATCTCCGTCTTCACATTCCGAAAAGGCAAACTCCGCCAAATCTATAGGCCCACAACTACTTTTGGGTAATACCACGTTACTCGAGGCAAACTCGGGGTTGGCACAATCTTCGGCGCAATTGGTGGTATCTTCATCCGGTTCGCAGATTCCATTGCCACAGGTTAAACAACTATCACAGACATCCAAGTCGGTAACCAAGACAAAGTCACAACCAGAGGGATTATTAGTATAGTCGCTGTTGACGTCGCAGGTACCGGTTAGGCATTGGCCGGTCAGACCTTCACAAAAATCATCATTTGGGACACAGGTAAACTGATCACCGTTTTGGGTACAGACTTCGCAATCCCGATTACACGGCTCTGGGGTCCAAAAGGTGCACTGGCCTTGAAAACAGATCTCACCGGCGCATAAATTGCAGCCGGCATCATCGTTACAGGCCTGGGCAAAGGTTGAATTTGCATGAAGAAATAAAAATAAGCCTATGAAAAGACTTAATAAAAGATTTGGTAGCTTTTGCGAACCCATGGGACCTCCAGGTCTATTTGGTACCGGAAGTCCCCAACCCCCTGATTTCCTCTAACTTATCGGTTTTTTGCGGTAAAGGTTTCTATGTCTCTTTAATCGGAAGGTTGAGATGCCTTGGGCTTCGGTGTTCCCTGATTTTGTTCCAACCAATCCAGTACCTCCTGGGCGTGGCCGCTTGGATTGACATCTCGAAACATCGCCACCAGGGTTCCCTCGGGAGAAATAATGAAGGTATTGCGTTCGGCGAAAAAGGGTTGGTCCACGTCGTAGGCCTTAGCCATTTTCCGGTCTGTATCGGCCAACAGGACAAAAGGTAATTGATAAGCCTGTTTAAAGGCCTGGTGGGATTTAACGGAATCGTAACTGACCCCCAATATCTCAGCACCCAAAGCCTGAAATTTTGGATACAGCTGTTCAAAGCCCTTCGCCTCGATGGTACACCCGGGTGTATCGTCCTTGGGATAAAAGTATAGAATGACGAATTTTCCCTGCAAATCTTGGAGCTTGAGGCTCTTGCCGCTATCTGTCGTGGCCGTAAATTCCGGCGCTTTTTGGCCCAATTTCAACTCTTTGGCCCACCCAGGCAGGGCCATCGAAAGGACCAGTAGTACTAATAGACAAGATAATTTTTTCACAATTCACCTCTATAAAAAGTTTCTCTATAATACACCCTAGAACTTCAACATAGACTTAAAATAAGGGAGTGTTTTATGCGATTGAATAGCCTGGAAAGTTCCGAATTACCCTTGGGTCTACCCGGCCCCAATACGGGAATATTAAATTCACAGCCTCAAGAAAATTCCCCCGGTGATCAAAGAGATCTTTCCTTAGGTTTGCTTCAACTTTCGGGTCGAAACGCCCTCCCCCAAAACCCCATGTGGAAAAGGTGGGAATCCGGAAATTCAATACGCCCCAATCACTTGGAACTAAAGCCCCCGTTTATCACTGCCTTAAATCGCATGCAGGAATCCTTTCGGGATGGCGGCATGAGACGGGGTATTGAAGAATTGGCCGTTTAGTGAAATCCAGACGCATTGGCATCTTAATATATCCTGAAGTAGAAGTCTTAGATGTGGCCGGCCCCTTTGAGGTGTTTAATTTGGCCGGCAAAAATCAATCTCCCAAACCCTTTCAGGTCAGCACCGTCGCCGAGACCCATTTAAATACCGCTCGTGGCGGGTTAAACTTTAAGGCCAACCATCTCATTTCTGAGAATCCATCTCTAGATATTTTACTGGTTCCCGGTGGACCGGGTGCACGAAAGGAAATTTTCAACGAACCCTTGCTGGAATATATTCAAGATCAAGCAAAACAAGTTGAGCATCTACTTTCCGTATGTACCGGAGCCATGTTGTTAGCCCAAGCCGGGGTGGTATCCCAAATGCCTTTAACTACCCATCACCTCGCAGTAGAAGAATTGCGGGCCTTGGCTCCCCAAAATACCATTGATACTACCCGCCGTATCATTGACAATGGCAAGGTGATTCTCTCCGCAGGTATTTCCGCTGGCATCGACATGTCGTTTTATGTGGTAAAAAAATTATGGGGTGAAGCCATGGCCAAAGACACTGCCAACGAAATGGAATATACCTGGAACCCCTCTAATTATTTTTAATTTGAGATTCCTAAGGAAAGATCGACAATTTCTTCGATTTCTGGAACCGTAGATTTTAAATGATTTTTGATACCGTCTTCTACCGTACGTTTTTGTGACCCACAACCTACACAGGCACCGACCATCTTTACTTTGACCACACCGGATTCTACTTCGACTACCTCGATATCACCGCCATCCCGTTGCAATCCCGGTCGCACATCCTGGTCAATTACCGACAAAACCCTTGCGACCAAGGCCCGATCCGTTCCTTTGACTTGGGTCAGGTCGGTTTCCTTTAATTCAGGTCGAATCACCTCCCCAGAATAGGCTGCCATGCCACCTAGGGCATTATAGACATTATGAAACCCTTCCCTGGCCAATAATTGACAAACTCCTAAGGCGGTATTGCCGTTGGCACAGAAGGTTAAAATAGGACGAGTCTTATCAGGAAGCTCTACCAAGCGGCCAAAGACCTCGGGAGCTGGAACATGTTTGGCTCCTGGGATGTATCCCGCGTTCCAGCCCGTATCACTTCGCACGTCTAAGATTAAAAGATTGGGTACGGATCGAATAAATGCATCCACCTCTTCCTTGGGAATCTCGGAATAAGGCAAACCCTGTAAAACACTCTCGGGCCGGGGCGGCACGCCAATGAGTAAAGAAGCCACTTGCTTTTGTAGGACCTTGATTTGCCGTCCATGGTGTTCTTCAAGCACTGCTATTTTTTTTATGAGCGCTTGGTTTTCTTCCCTTAATCGGGACAGTTCTTTTTTTGGGGTAAAAATCATAATTTTAAGGTCGGCCAAATACCTCTTTGTTAAAAAAAAATAAACCCCATAGCGATAGGATTTTCGAACACTTTTTTGGCCAACGACTGAATTTCCGATGCTTTGCCAAGAGGCAAAACTTCTAACTTATTAATATAATTAACCTTTTTCTACAAATGCCCTTGGCCGCCCTTTTGCTACCTCTAAGGGTACCTAGCCATAATTTTGAATTTTCCAGGCATGAATAAGGATAACTATGGAAACTCAGTCCGTCACTTCAAACAGCATCCCATTCCACGACCCCTCACAAGAATTCGTTTTTGAATTTTCCCAACCCGATTATTCCAAACTGAATCTTAAAGAAAAGGCCCAACTCTTCTGGAAGGCTACTCAAGCTGCAGGAGCACGTGAAGAGGGCAAAACCATAAAGGAACGGTTTAAGGAAAGGTTTTGGGATTATTCTAAAGGTCAAGCTACCGGTTACCTTAGGGGATTTGTCCATTGGTTAGAAAATTGGCTCAACCCAACCTCTGGACTATATCGAAATACGCCAGGCGAAATACTTCGGCAGATCGAATCTGCCGACGAAGATATTCTAGAATTTCTTATAGAATATATGGAAGGTGACTGGGAACGTCGAGGTGAGGTCGCCGGCGAGGCTACCGGACGAGCCGTACTGTGGGGATTAGAAACCTATTTTTATGTAAAAAAATTTCCACGCAGTCTTTTGGGTGCCATTAAAAAATTATAAATTCCTATTTTTATGAATGCGTCCAAATATCGTAACAATGAAAAGTTAGGTTTAGCCGGAGAAACCTTAGCGGCTAATCACCTCATAAGCTTGGGCTATCAAATTTTAGGCCGACGTTATCGTTCTAAGCTGGGTGAAATAGACCTAATTGCCCTAAGAGAGAATTGCATCGCCTTTGTTGAGGTAAAGACGCGCAGGCGCGATGATTTTGGTGATCCATTAGAGGCCATCACTTCGGCAAAATTAAAATGTATTTATCGAGCCAGTCAGGCCTTCTTAGCCGATTGGCCTGCATTGGCAGCAAATTTGGAGGTAGATTTTTTGGGAGTTGGGATCATCTATGATGAAGATACCCCTAAATTAGAAGTCATTACCCTATTTCCTGACTAAAGGACCCTGCTAATTACAGGGGTTTTTCCAGATAAAATTTTTCTTGATCGAGACGACTGAGATCCACATGAAGGTTCACTTTGACGACATCTTGGTCCGAGCCCTCTTTAAACCGAAAGGCCTCGATGATCACCACGTCTTTTTCTAGAAATATAACCATGACCGGCCTATCTCTCATGGGGTCATCGGGACTATCGCCTGGCTCCTGCACTTCAAATTGATAAATTCCTTCATCCAATAATTTTTCCATGGCCTGAGGAAGTTTTGTGGCATGATTTAACACGGAAAGAAAATGCGTGTGGGTCATGGGATCGGCCAAGAGTTGGTCTCCGCTGCCCATAGCCCAAAAATCTGCGTGATAGTACAAAAACTCCACATCCTCCATGGCACCGTTGTCTCCTTGATTGGCATCCCATACCGAGGTTTTGAATTTAATGCCTCCGTTGATCAATTCAATGGCTTGTCCCGCGTAATTAAACTTGGCCACATAAACCTTTTTTTTTCTTTCAGGATCGTAGCGAACCTCACGGCGCATTTGGGAAATCTCAGAATCGTCATATAATTGACCGATACGTTGGGCAAATCGCTTGGCGATTAATTTATTGGCCTCCTGGGTAAATATGGGAGCACCGGCATCTAATTCCAAATTTTGTAACAAAAAGATATTATTGAGCCCCTCTTCCGTATGGGCCGAAAGGTAGTGATCGACTTCATTCGAGTCCATTCTTCCCAAACAAACTCGCTCCGTATCGGACCGGTCCACGCACTCCTCGGTGTTTAATGCACCAGCCAGGTCATCGCTCATATGGAAATGGCGGTCCTTGAGTTCCCGTGAAGTAATCTTTCCGTAGGATTTTTCGTCGGGGTTGAGAAAATATTTTTTGAGTAGATCTTCGTTGATCAGGGGTTTGCTCATACCGGCTCCTTGGTGGCAAGATTTCCAGTTTAGGTTCTGGAAAATTTTCTTAAAAATATAGCAAGGGTTGTGCCAGTGCCGGTTACTAGCCTAAATAAAAGCCTGATTCGGGGCAATAGGGTCCATAACTCCCCTTGTCTTCCCACCGAATTGCCTCCATAGGTCCTTTTTATCTCGTCTCCCAGGGACTTTGCCCCCGCAGGCAAGAAGGCCACGGACTAAATCTAGATTTTTTGAGGTCCAAAGGCCTCAAAGCCCTTCGATTTAATTTCAGAATATTTCCTTTTTTCACATTTTTCCAAATCACCATTTTTAAAAAAATGATATTTATTTAATATTTTCAATAAGATAGATCTATTACCCCTGAAGGGTTCCTTGGCATGATCCCTGCTAAAAAGAGGGTACAGGGAAGTTATTCCCTGGAAGGAGGATCCCCATGAGTCCTGCCTATATAGATAAATATTCTGCATTATATGAAAAGAATTACGGTTATGACCCTCAGAGCCAGAATCAGGGCCAGAGCCCGGGAGAAGATTACGGTTCTTGGGACCAGGGCACTGATTATGAAACCGATACTTCTGTAGAATCCACTGGGGATTGGGGCGAATCCTTTTACGAGGAAGAAATGAACGCCACCATGGAATCGCAAGATGATTCCTGGGATGATCCCGCCTACCAAGGGGAAGACCTTGGTGGCGATGTGATGGAAGAAACTCAGGCCCCTACCCTGTCCCAGGCCCAGCAGCGGCGCTTAGATCGATTGCAAAAAAAACAAACCCAGCTGGAAACGGATTTTCAAGAGACTCAGGAAGAGTTTTTTGGCCTGGAACAAGGCCTCGCCTCTCCGGAAGAAAAGGCAAAGCAACTCGAGACCGTTCAAAAAGAACTTAACCGCCTCATCGACGACATAGAAGATGTTGAAAAACTCGAAAAAAAGCTTAGCAAAGACGGAGTGAAAATCGACAACGGACTTGAAGACGATCCCCTTCTGGGCAACGACCCAGAAAATGATGAAATGCTTTCGGATCCGGAATCCACCGAAGAAATGCGAAAAAATATTGAGGAAATGAAGAATGGTTTAGATGAGGAAACAAGCCAGGTCGCTAAACAAATACGTGGTCAAGAGATTCAGGCGGAAATCACCGAATTGCAAAATCAAAAAACCGAGGGCAGCCAGGGGGATCAAGAAAAATTTATCGATGCCATGGGTTACCTCAACGGATCTAAAGACCGACACTACTTCGTTGGAAATATTGGATCTGATGGAAAACATATCTATAAATACCATGAAAGCGCCACTAAATATGCCAGTACCGTGCTCAGCACAATGGGCGCTGCGGCCTTGAGCGGAGATTGGGAAAGTGTCACTACGCTGCTAGATGGAATCGACCGCACTTGGGTCGATGATGCCCTGGGCTTGGTTCACACGATTTTGTCAGACCATTACCCTGAATTGCTACAGGAACTTCCCTCTGAAATTACTAAAAGCCTGCACGACAATATCAAGCGCGGTGACAAACCTGGGACCAAGGGTATTTATTATCTCTATGGTCGGTCGTTAAAATACGGGCCCAAAAATCATAAGCGTCGCCGGGACA
>JAJFLL010000006.1 GCA_021772695.1 Deltaproteobacteria bacterium | reverse complement strand
CATTTGGCTTTTTCGTCAGATGAATGCCGTGGTGGCTTCGGTCCCCCTTCGAGAATCCTGGCCCTGGGTGCCCAGCCTCAATGTGGAATTATCCTTTCAATTAGATGGACTGGCCTTGCTCTTCGGTTTTTTGGTGGCTGGTATCGGTTTTTTTATTCTCATCTATGCTGGTACCTATTTAAAGGGCCATCCCCGCTTGGGTCGATTCTATTCCTTTTTATTATTGTTCATGGCCGCCATGCTGGGGGTGGTTTGGGCCGACCATCTGATCGTCCTCTTTGTGTTTTGGGAACTCACCAGTATTTCTTCCTATCTGTTGATTGGATTTAATCATGAAAAGGCCGCTTCACGGGATGGTGCACTGCAGGCGCTACTGGTTACTGGATTAGGTGGTCTAGCCATGTTGGCAGGTGTGATTTTGATGGGATTGGTCTCGGGCACCTGGGATCTACATGCCATGGCCGCTCAATCCAATATTTTGGTGGCGCATCCTACATATCTGGCCATGCTCATCCTCATTTTATTGGGAGCCTTTACCAAGTCCGCACAGTTCCCGTTTCATTTTTGGTTGCCCAATGCCATGGAAGCCCCGACGCCGGTGAGCGCTTATTTGCATTCGGCCACCATGGTCAAGGCAGGCGTATACCTATTGGCACGGATGTCGCCCATTCTGGGTGGAACCATTCTCTGGCAAAATCTGTTGATGGGTTTTGGTGGTGTCACCATGGTGCTGGGTGCTTACATGGCTTTGCACCAAACCGACCTTAAAAAACTTTTGGCCTATTCCACCATCTCTGCCTTGGGCATCATGGTTTTGCTCATCGGAGTCCATACTGATTTTGCATTAGGTGCGGCCATGACTTTCATTTTGGCTCATGCCTGCTATAAAGGCGCGTTATTTATGGTGGCCGGCGGGGTCGACCATAGTACCGGGACCCGTCAGGTCACTCAATTGGGTGGTTTATTTACCAAGATGCCCGTGACTGCCTTGGCTGCCATGTTGGCCGCCCTTTCCATGGCCGGGGTTCCACCCCTGTTCGGCTTCATCGCCAAGGAATCCTTTTACGAAACCATGCAGTCCATTTCTTTGGGCACACCGCTATTTACGATTGTTGCCGTGGTGAGCAGCATTTTTTTAGTGGTGGTGGCGGGATGGGTGGCCTTTGCTCCATTTTTTGGATCGTTAAAACCGACACCAAAGCAACCACATGAGGGTTCTCTTGGAATGTGGTTGGGCCCCATGGTGTTGGCGCTGTTTCCCATATATTGGGGATTCATGCCCGAGGCATGGCCACAGACCTTAATCAGTGTTGCAGCAGGAGCCGCCCGAGGCGAGGTGCTCACCTTTCCCTTAAAATTATGGCACGGATTCAATGTCACATTGGGATTGAGTGCTGTGACACTTTTGGTTGGCCTGATCTTATTTTTAGGTCGCAATCCCTTGGGGGTGCTTTTAAAGAAATTTCAAGCCATTCATCGATTCGGGCCCGAGTCCTGGTATCAGTGGGGATTGCTCGGTCTCAAAAAATTGGCAACGGGGCAAACCCGCCTTTGGCAAAGTGGTTATCTACGCTACTATTTAATTTTCGTCATTCTCACCGTCTTGTTCTTGGGCGGCGGCACCTTATTATCTCGCTTTGATTTCCAATATCCCCAATTGCAAAGAGATGCGTATCCATACGAATATCTACTCACCAGCTTGATTTTGGTGGCAGCCTTGATGGCCACCTTGTCAAAATCGAAGTTAGGCGCCATGGCCGGATTAGGAGTGGTGGGGTTTGGCGTTGCCCTGGCATTCATACTCTACGGAGCTCCCGATTTGGCCATGACGCAAATTTTGGTAGAGACCTTGGTGGTCATTTTATTGGTGTTGGGATTTCACCACATGCCTGGCTACGAAATTCATTCTAAAAAAGGTGCTTTGTTTCGCGATGTCTCGATTGCGGTGGCGGTTGGAGTCTTCATGACTCTGCTGGTTCTTGCGGCTACCCAAGTGCATTTTTCCCAAACCGTTTCAGAATATTATGCCCGAGAGAGTCTGCCCCTGGCCCATGGTCGTAACGTGGTCAATGTCATTCTAGTTGATTTTAGGGCCTTAGACACCCTGGGAGAGATCGTGGTGCTATCGCTCGCGGGTCTCGGCGTCTACGCCATGTTGAAACTTAAACCCAAGAAGGAACTCTAAAAAATGAGTTCGCTAATCTTACGCACGACCTTACGTTTGATCCTTCCGATTTTATTGCTCTATTCGGTTTTTTTATTTTTTCGTGGTCATAATCACGTCGGCGGCGGGTTTACCGGTGGATTAGTAGCCGGTGCTGGATTTGCCTTATATGCCTTGGCATATCGTGTTTCTGACTTGAAACAATTAATTAAAATAGAGCCCCAAACACTGTTGAGTGTGGGGTTGTTAATCTCCCTGGTGGCTGGACTGATACCTGTCCTAGGAAATAAAAATTTTCTTTCTGGTGAATGGATTACGATTTCCATGCCCCGTTTTGGCGACATCGCCTTGGGAACGCCGCTACTGTTTGAATTGGGAGTTTACTTAGTGGTGGTTGGTGCAACTTTGACTATTTTAATGAATTTAATGGAGGAATGATTTGGAAATATTGATGGCCGTGGTGGTGGGTTGGCTTTATGCCTGTGCGGTTTTTCTTATTTTGCGGCGATCGGTATTACGATTGATCATCGGATTGGTTTTACTGACCAGTGCGGCCAATTTATTGATTTTTACCGCTGCGAATTTAAAACGAGGAACTCCCGCCATCGTTCCATTAGGAGCCACTCAGCCTGCGGTGGGATATTCCGACCCGTTACCCCAAGCCCTCATTCTAACTGCTATCGTCATCGGATTCGGAACCTTGGCCTTTACTTTGGTCTTGGTTTATCGAGCTTATAAAACATTGGGAACAGATGATCTCGATGCCATGAAGAGTACCGACACATGACCCTATTGCCATTACTTCCTATCTTGATTCCCCTTGGGACGGCCATTGTCTCGCTGCTGCTACGTGGTCGTAAAAATGCCATGCGTCGCATCGGGGTTGCGGGCACCGTTTTGCTATTGATGGCGGCCATTGCCTTACTCGTTGTGGTTCGCCGGGACGGTATCCAAGTGGTGCAAGTGGGAGGATGGGTTGCCCCTTTTGGCATCAGCATCGTGGTGGATTTATTCAGTGCCATCATGGTTTTGATGGCAGCCATCATGGGTTTTTTGGTGTGCATCTATTCCCTGGGCGACATCGATAAGGATCGTGAAAAATTTGGCTATTATCCGTTCTATCATTTCTTGCTCATGGGCATTTGCGGGACATTCATTACCGGAGATATCTTTAATCTCTACGTCTGGTTTGAAGTCATGCTGCTGTCATCCTTCATTCTGTTGACCCTGGGTGGTGAGCGGGGTCAGATGGAAGGAGCCATTAAATATGTTTCCTTGAACCTCTTATCATCTTCCATTTTTCTGGCCGCATTGGGATTGTTGTATGGAGTTAGCGGAACCTTGAATATGGCTGATTTGGCCGTTCGCCTGCATTCAGATGTGCCGCAAGTCTTGGCAACGACAGTGGCCATGCTCTTCATGGTGGCTTTTGGCATTAAGGCTGCGTTATTCCCGCTATTTTTCTGGTTGCCGGCCTCTTACCACACTCCGCCGGTGGCTGTGACGGCTATCTTTTCGGGACTACTCACCAAAGTAGGAGTCTATAGCTTGGTGCGGGTTTTTACCCTGCTGTTTACCCAAGAAATTTCATATACCCATACGATCCTACTAGTCTTCGCCGGTTTGACCATGGTGACCGGTGTGTTGGGAGCGGTGGCCCAAAATGAAATACGTCGCTTACTTAGCTTCCATATTATTTCGCAGATCGGATACCTGCTTATGGGCCTTGGAATTTACACGACATTGGCCTTAACCGGCGTGATATTCTTCATGGTACATGTCATTTTTGCCAAATCGGCCTTGTTTTTAGTAAGTGGCATTGCAGGGCGCATGAAGGGTACTTTCGACTTGAACCAGTTGGGCGGTTTGTATCGGGACCATCCGGTGTTGTCGGCTCTATTTTTGATTGCCGCCTTATCGTTGGCGGGCCTGCCGCCATTTTCCGGATTCTTTGCCAAATTAATTTTGGTTGAAGCCGGCATGGCTTCTCACCGTTGGTGGATCGTTGGAGTTGCCTTGGGTACTGGGTTTCTCACCCTTTTTTCCATGACCAAAATTTGGACCATGGCCTTTTGGAAACCAAAACCGCAAGATGCACCCGCTGAGGTTTGCCGGCGAGTGGGGTGGACCTACTGGACTCCTCTTTTGATATTGGTGGTCTTTACCGTATTATTTGGACTGGGGGCACAACCATTATTGGCCTTATCTGAAGAGGCCGCCCGTCAATTGATGGACCCGCAAAAATACATCCATAGTGTTTTGGGGGCACTTTAATGCAATTATTTCTTTGGAATATGTTATTGGCATTTATCTATGCGGCTATTTCCGATAATTTCACTCCCCCGTCTTTTGCCTTTGGATTCTTGATTGGTTACGTGGTTCTGCTGGTATCTACGCGGGGCACTAAATCAAGAAAATATTTCGGAGGTCTCAAGCATCTTATAAGTTTTTTATTTTATTACCTTGGGGAATTTTTTGCCGCCTCCTTGCGAGTTACTTGGGATGTCATATCACCCAAACCTAAAATGCGTCCCGGCATCATCGCCGTTCCCATGGATTGCAATACCGCAGGTGAAATCAATTTATTGGCGAATTTAATTACCCTGACCCCAGGTGGTATCAGTATAGAAGTCAGCGAAGATCAAAAGACCCTATATGTTCATGAAATGTATTTGGAGCCGGGAAAGGACCCAGTCAAAGCCATTAAAGAAGGATTGGAGCGAAAGGTTTTACAGGTGATGCGATGAACGTTACAACGACTCCATGGTTTGACGTAGTGATTAATTTGGTATTTTTGACTATGGGAATCAATTTTTTTATCACCTTCATTCGCCTGGCAAAGGGTCCTAGTGTGGCGGACCGAGTGGTGGCACTCGATTTGATCGCTGCCTTGGCCGTGGGAGTCATTGCCTTATATGCGGTGGCTACCGAGACTTCCTTATATATTGATTGTGCTTTAGCCCTAGCTTTGGTGGCCTTTTTGTCGACGGTTGCCTTCGCTCAATATTTAATGCGCCGTCGTGGAGATCAACATGAATGAGATCGTTAGTGCGGTTTGCATGATATTGGGAACATTCTTTTCCTTGATTGCTGCTATCGGGGTGGTCCGGTTTCCAGATTTATACTTGCGCATGGCCGCCGGAACAAAGGCCGGAACTTTGGGTGCGGGCCTGAATTTACTCGCAGTGGCGGCCTATTATAACAATATTGAAGTAACAACAAAGGTGATGGCCGCCATACTATTTTTCATTATCACCGCTCCCGTCGGAGCCCATATGATTGGTCGAGCGGCATATCTCACCGGGGTTAAACTTTGGTCCGGTTCGGTGCGGGATGATTTAAAAAGGGACTTGAAAATTTTACGGGAAAAACCCAAGTCCTAAGGACCGTATTCATCAATGGGCAGGCGGTTATTATTGCCATTGGTTCCGCTCGGACCAAAATGACCGAAATAGGTACTGCCAAATCCCACGACAACTCCTCCAATGAGACCTGATACAATTTTCCATTTCAGGGGCATGGGATTGTTTCCGTACCATAGGTCCAACAAATCAAAGCTCAATGTGGAAAGACCATAGGTCATCACACCAAGTCCCGTGCCATTTTTCCAAGTTCCATGTGGTGTTTTTAAGGCTAATGCGGCTCCTCCTAGGGCGGAAGTACCCGATATGGTCAAATACAGGGCCGTAGTATTTCGTTTCGACCTTTTCTGAGAATCTTCTTTTATTTGAAAATCGGTAGCAGGATCAAATCTAGAATCTTGCGATTCCCCTTCGACCGCTAATTGAGTCGATAAGGCAGGTGTAAAAAACGGAATAGATATATTTGAATTCTCTGAATCACAACGCGATCCAATAGGTTGACAACCCATGGGCCCCTCCTTCCCGTCAGTGAATTTGGTTTTTTATCTGAGTAGGGACAGTAAAGTTGCTCCCGCAAGAAATAAACGAAATTTTTTTTTTAGTTTTAGATATACTCACAAATTCGACATGTGAATTATGATAAAATAAACAACAAACTAACGTCGCTTTACTAAAATTTCCTAAGACGTTAAACTTCCTTCCAAAGATTTTTCTAAATGAAAAAAAACCTATTTAACATTGTCATTCTGAGTACTTGGATATTTATTTGTGCTACATCCCTATGGGCCCAAGGCAGGGCTCCCGTCTTCCCTGACCCCAGTCAACCGGATTTCTATCAACGTTACCAGGCTTGGGTGGCTGCCCAAGAATCTTCGGATCAAGAATTTTTTAGGGACGATTTCTCATCAGGTTCTGATGATTTCTTTCAAGAAATGGAAGCTTTTCGCAGAGAGATGATTCAAAGACTGCAAAGAAATGAACAATTCCTTAATAGGAGTA
>JAJFLL010000050.1 GCA_021772695.1 Deltaproteobacteria bacterium | reverse complement strand
GCCAATGCATTTTCATCGATGGTAACGTCACCGGGCAGACTCCAGAATCCCTTGGCCTTGGAAATTCTAACTTCCGCGCCGGCCCAAAGGTTGGTGACAATGGCTGCGTCGAGGCCAGTCGCCTGAGCCACCACATCGACGACCTTATTAGCATCGGTGCGGTGCGCGGCCTTGATGGCGATTTGAATCTTACCTAAATTTTCGGTGTTAGCATCCTTGCCGCCGAATTTTTCTTGCAGGGCTTCGGCCAGAACCCCTAGCTTTAAGGCTTTACGAACATTGGCTTCGTTAAAGGGATGTTTGGGAAGATTTTCTAAATAGTAGCGTAGGCCGTCGACTTTGGCCTGTTGCACTTCATTGTCCGCCTTTAGTTTTGCCACTTCGGCAGCCAAGGTGGGAACCCGGGTGCGGTCTTCCGCGCATACGGGAACGTTTACTTCCTTCACCACCACCATTTTTTTGACCGAAGGCCTCACCGCCAATGAGAAACCAAAGCCGTGAGATACAGGCCAATTGTCCTTTTCTTTTGGCCCGTTGATGTGGGTATTGGTGTAATCAAAATCCAAACAGATCTGGGTCTTGCCAATAGAAAAATTCAACACATTGGCATAGAGACTCAAGCCCATGGCCAATCCGCCATGGCGATGATTGAGGCCGTCGTTGTGGGTGCCTTCTCCAAAACCGTAACCGATTCCGAAGTTGGCGCCCACGTAGGCGAGTGGCGACCAATTTTCCCCGGTGGCCAGGGCCCATGCAGGGCGGAAGTCGGCTTCCACCGTAGCCCCCAGCAACCAGTGATGGTATTCACTGCCAAAGGCGATGTGTCGACCCTTCTGGTAATCCCAGCGAAAGGTACCGCCCAAGTTGAAACGCACCAAGTCATCGTTGGCATTGGTCAACAAGCTGATGGCGGCTCCCTGATTTCTAAAGTCCCCGATTTGCCCGAAATTATCGTTGAAAATTTGCCCTTCACGGGTGCCGTTGGCGCCCCAATTCATGCGCAGGCGAATGTCGGGGATCAACTGCCAGGCTTGTGCGGTGTCATGGTTATTTACCGCACGAACTTCGCCTGTCTTATTCTCGGCTAAGGCGGCGGATTTTTTTGGTTTGGATGTATTTAATGGCGAGGTACTTGGCGAACCGGTAGGTCGCAGACCTGCTGCTGGTGGTGTCATAGGTGTCCCCTCCTGACCCAAAAGGGGTCAGCATAGTTCCTCCGAATTTTACCATCAGCGTGAAAATGTTGAGTTGGGCTTATCGCGGCACTTGCAGGTGAGTTGCTTTAAAAAAAATGAGAAATAATTTTGAACCCTTTGGGTGCCGTTCGGTTTTTGTCGCTTTATCAGACAATGTGGGGAATGGGTTCACCGCATTATTACGGTGTGAAACGATATTATAAAAATCATTGGCTTGAAATCCAAAGCGATTTCCATTCTTCTACCTTGGCATGTCCCTTGCTTTAATAATTATTTGAAATCAGCGTGATGTTATTGATTTCCTCCCGGCCCGTTCTTTCATGGTGATAGGACGGGCCTTTTTATTTGCTAAATTTTGCGTCGAATTTTTGCAAGGCCGAAAGTATTTTTAAAAATTCCTTCCCCGACAAACTGAAACGATATTCCACGTGAGGTGGAACCACCGGGTGCACCTTTTTCTCAATCAATCCGTAGCCCATTAATTTTCGCAGGCGTTGATTTAGCACTTTGGTGCTAAGGCCCTTTTGATTTCGCACCATCTCACCAGGTCGCACCACGCCGGTACGAATCATATCGATGACTGAAAGGGTCCATTTGCAGCCCACGATGTCTTCAACCATCGAGTATGTTGTCTTTTTTCGTGCCATTAACTTTCAAGTAAGATCGCTATTTTAGACCATTTGGTAACCAAGTACCGCAAAGTGCCTACTGTGCAAAAGCCCTACAATGATTGCATAATACGATCGAAGTTCAGAGAAAATAAATTCAATTATTAAACAGGAGAAATCAATGAGCAAAAAAGCGAAATTTTATCATGCTGGTTGTCCAGTTTGTCTTAGTGCCGAACATGGCATTGTCGATTTAATCGATCCCAATAAATATGAGGTAGAGATCGTTCACCTCGGTGAAGCCAAAGACAGAGTTGCCGAAGCCAAAGGTAAGGGCGTCCAATCGGTTCCTGCATTGGTGCTTGAGAATGGCAATGTTTATCATATCAATTTCGGAGCCGCCCTCAAAGATCTGGGATAATATTGACCTGGGCCTGGCTTGGAGCTAGACATGGTGCATGGCAAAAGCCGCCACCAGGGTTTATGAATGTCAAAAATGCGGGTACCAATCGCCCAAGTGGTTGGGCAAGTGTCCCGATTGCAGCGCATGGAATTCCTTTTCTGAAGAATTGCAACAGAAGTCGCAGGCCCCTACTCAGTCCGAAAATTTTTATTCCTTAAGTTCCGATCTCATGCCCTTGAGCGAGGTGGGCAGTGAGGCGCCGGCTCGTATTACCACGGGCTTAAACGAGCTGGACCGTCTTCTGGGCGGCGGTATGGTGCCAGGATCGGTCATCCTATTAGGGGGTGATCCCGGCATCGGCAAATCCACCTTGGTATTGCAGTGGTTGGCCCAGGTGGCCGGTGCCCAAGGGCCCGTGGTTTATTTAAGCGGTGAAGAGTCGGCGGATCAAATCAAACTTAGGGCCGCCCGGCTTAAGGTGGCTCCCGATCGACTTTTTTTGATCACCGAAAATGACTTGGGCAAGGCCCTGCCCAAGATCGAAAAATTAAAACCCAGTTTGCTGGTGGTCGATTCTATTCAGACCGTGTACCTTCCCGAACTCAGTTCTGTTCCCGGTTCGGTAACCCAGGTTAGGGAATGTTCGGGCAAGTTGATGTTCATGGCCAAATCAAAGGGGATGACCGTCGTCTTGGTGGGGCACGTTACCAAAGAAGGTTCCTTAGCGGGTCCTAAAATATTGGAACATATGGTCGATACGGTTTTGTATTTCGAAGGGGAACGTGGCCAGCCCTTTCGCATGTTACGCACCTTCAAAAACCGCTTTGGATCCGTTAGCGAATTGGGTGTTTTCGAAATGCTCCATTCTGGCTTGCGGGAAATAACCAATCCCTCTGAATTATTTCTTTCCGATGCCGAAAACTTGAGCCCCGGGTCGGTGGTGCTTAGTTCACTCAAAGGCACCCGGCCCATCTTGGCTGAACTGCAGGCCTTGTTGTCTCCCAGTTCCTTAGGCATGCCCCGCCGTGTGGTCGTTGGCGTGGACTCCCAACGGGTGGCATTGCTATTAGCGGTCTTAGAAAAAATCGTGGGCTGGCAATTGGGGGGGCAAGACGTGTTCATCAACGTGGTGGGCGGTCTCGATGTGGACGAACCCTCCATCGACTTGGGAGTCTTACTCGGCATGGCCTCTTCCTTTCAAGGCAAATCCTTGGCCAATCGTCCCATCGTGATGGGTGAAGTGGGTTTGAACGGCGAGATTCGCCCCGTTTCGGGCACTGAGGTGCGTCTGCAAGAGGCGGCTCGCCTCGGATTCACCCATGCCATCCTTCCCAAGCGCAGCGGACGTTTCAAAGCGCCGAAGGGTATCGAATTGCACCCCGTGCATTATGTGGATGAAGCGTTAGAGCTTTTGGGAAAGTAGAGCCGTATTTTCAAAAATTAATTGAAATATTACTTTGACCGATCCAAGCGTCATCCAGGTTAATTTTTGGAATTTGGTTTTGATATTTATCCGGATATTTTTCCAATAAATTCAATTTTTGCTGGGGATCGCTTTGAAGGTCGTAAAGCTCACTTTTTTCATGGTTTGGATGGATGATCCATTGAAAGAAATTCGGGGTAATGATGGAATGAAGGGCTGTTTTTTGATGACGGGTCCTGAATGACGGCGGAGAGTTAGAAATAAAGATGTTACGGTCGGGAGGAATGGGCTCGAATAAATTATGTCCATCAAAATGTTCTAAGAAGTTGGTGGCGGCTCCTCCTAGAGCCAAACCCAAAATGGTGGGAACAATATCGATAAGCTGGACGATCTTTTCCTGATTATTCCTTAAAATATCTAAGCTGGCCAATGGATAAATTTTACTTAATCCTTCAGGGAGGTGTATTAGGAACGGTACTTTAGACACCTCTTGGTAATAATAATTTTCCCCGTGATAGATTTGACCGTGTTCAAAAAAGGCTTCGCCGTGGTCGGAGGTGATGATTACCACGGTATTGTCGTCAAGTTTTTCCTCCTTTAAGAAGTCAAACAAAGACTTAATCATGTGGTCGGAAGAAAGCACGGCGTTATCGTAATTGTTTTTAAAAGAATCGATATTTTTTCGGGAGGGTACGGTTGCCTTGACCGGAAGGAATTTTTTAAATTCCTCGGTATAGCAGTAGGGTTCGTGAGTGCATTCCAATTCCCAAACGGAAAAGAAGGGCTTGTCTTTGGGAAGGGTTTTTATTCTTTGTTTAAGGACATCCAGGGACCACTGGTCGTTTCGAGGAAAATAAAATGACATCAAACGTTTTTTCTTAAACCATTTAAAATAACCGAAATCTTGTTGTTCATATTTTTTGAGGGATTCCTGGCCGATATCCCGATAGTAATCCAGAC
>JAJFLL010000049.1 GCA_021772695.1 Deltaproteobacteria bacterium | reverse complement strand
GGTCATCCGCCCTTCCCTAAAGGCCGATCGCGGCGAACCTAGAATTCGCGAATTGTTTGAAAAATGGATGAGCTGGGAAAAGGCCTCATTTATGCCAGGGGGTTGTATCTTTATTGCCGCCGCATCGGAGTTAGATGACCGCCCGGGACCGGTGCGCGACCGTCTGGTAGAAACGCAAGAAGCATGGTTGAGCTTTATCGCCAAGGCGGCCCACATCGCCGTAGAAGAAAATCATTTTAGAGATGATTTAGATTTAGGCCAATTTGCCTACGAGTTTTATTCTTTGGCCTTAGGATACCATTTACTTTCCCGCTTATTAAAAGACCCCAAGGCCAAACAACGGTTTCGCGCTTCATTTGAAGACCTCATAAATAAATCCCACTAATGCATAAGGTGATCGAATCATGAAAACAAAAACCCGTTTCGCTTCCTTAAAAAAAAGAACGAACGATCGTTTATTAACCCTAAGCCTTCGCCTCACGGGCTTGGGATTAAATGTGGTGAATTACTTAGCGCCCAAACTCAGCGTGGAATGGGGCTACACCTTATTCGGGAAAACTCACCGCTATGCCCCCCAAAAGCCTGAGTTGGCCTGGCGGGAAAAGGCCCATCACCACACCCTATGGCAGGGAGGAAAAAAACTAAGCGTACTCTCGTGGGGTCATGGTCCTTCGATATTATTGGTCCACGGTTGGAATGGCCGGGGCACCCAGTTGACCCCCTTCATCGCTCCACTTTTGGAGAGGGGATATCAAGTGATCGCCATGGATGCATTAAGCCATGGACTTTCCGAAGGCAATCACACCAATTTATTTCATTTTAGTGAAAGCGTGCGCACCGTGGGTACGGCTTTTGGCCCACTTTCCGGAGTGCTCGCCCATTCCATGGGTGGTGCCGCAACCACCCTCGCTATCGATTCAGGGATGGAGGCCAACCGTTTGGTCTTCATTGCACCACCGGTTAACCCCATCAACTGGGTCCATCAATTTTCCAAAACCCTTGGGCTCTCGCGCCGCATGGTCCAGCATTTCCATCATTATTTAGCTGAACGTTTTGGAAGACGATGGCAGCAAGTTCAAACCTTTGAATTACAATCTAAAATGCAAAATAAATTACTCATCTTTCACGACACCGAGGATAGGGAAGTCCCCTTTCAGGCCAGCCAAGAGCAGGTCAAATATTGGAACGATTCCCAATTAATCCTGACTCAAGGATTGGGACACTTTCGTATTTTGCAGGACCCCAAGGTCATTGCACATTCCATCAAGTTTTTAACGGATCCAGGACTGGAAGCATCCAGGAGTGAGCCCTCGAAAGGAGGCTATTTCCATGAAAAAACTAATGAAGAAAATATACAAACAATTCAGTCACCTATGGACTCCCTTATTCCCGCGTGACCTATTTAAGGTCAATGAGCAAGAAATCATGGATGAATTGGAGTACCCGATCTAAGGCCCACTAGTTAAGCAACTCTCTTTTTCATCTTCCGATAGGGATTCATCGCGTTATCTTTGAGGGTCCAACCCAACTCCTTTGAATGGGGACTAAATTTCCCAAGTTAGGGCCGACGAACTATAACTTGGGAGGGGGCATGGACCATGAAATTCTTAGTCGATTATATCGACACCCATTTTTGCACACCTATCTTCGACCATCCGAAACAAACCCGTAGCAATGATACGCGCCCGGATTCCTGCGAGGTTGAAATTCTATTAAAAGATGAGGGCGAAACGGAACCGATCCAACTCTTTTTGCATCGGCTACGCCCCGATCAGGACCTATTCGTTTGGTCGGTGCACGACAAGGGTGATCGAAATGAAATTCGTTATATTCAAGAAAACGGATGGGTTATTCCCCACCGTGAAATCGCTCAAGCCATTCGCATGGAATCTCGACTGAAACAAAGCCCGGAGCTCTACCCCTGGCTGATCGGACACGAAAGCTTGGAAGCCATGCGGGGAGACTTGGTCAGCCTGATTGCATTTTCCAAGTTTCGAGAGCACAATACAAAGAACGCCAATGCAGGACTACATTCCCGCGTGGTGCGTTCCATGTACCGAAACCTCGGCACTAATCCTGATATTTTTAACAAGTTAAAACCATTTTTGGAACAGCAGTTGCTCGATCCTGTATGGAGTTTTGAAGAAAAACAAAGCATGAAATGGGTATTGTCGGTCGGCCATTTGATCGAAAAGATCCGAAATATTTTTCCCGAAGAACAAAACGTACCCGGTTTGGACCAAGCCTTGGTAGACCTATTAGTCTATTGGCTCAGCCCTGAAATGAACATGGATTCGTTGCCCGATGAGAAAAGCATTCAGAAGGCCGCAGGAAATTTTTTCCACTACCATCATCTTTCAGAAGTTCATGATCGCCATATATCAGACCTATTCCAAAAATTTGCGGTTTTGGCGCGTGAGGCTCATGAGGCCGGATGGCTTAGGGACCAACCGGTAGTAATGGCCAGAACCAACCAACTAAGACGCATCTTACAGCGGGCCCATCGCGAAAAATGGTCGTGGCTACTATCCCTAAAACATCCTGAGAGTGCGCTTAAGGAGGGGTTGGTCTACCGATATGCCCATGGTCCTCAAGAACAAAAAATCATGGGATTATTTGCGGACCATGTTTCCATAAATGTCGCCGCCCCTAATCAGGACCCCGATTTATACTTTGCCATCAAACCCTTTTCTCAGCGAATCCAAGGTCTGATTCAAAAGGAAACAACTACTCCCCAAGATAAAAAGGTCATGCTCAAATTCATTTCTGAGATCATTTTGCAGAAACTATTGGCCCAAGGACAAAACATGGAAATATTTTGGCAGGGATCCTTTAAAGAACGAATCAATTTTTATCCCAATTTTTCGACGAGTCTGTCTAGACCTGCTTGGTCCGAACTCATTGATTGGACGAGGGAACAATTGCGCCAATTCGACCCTGAATTACCGCGTCCTCATGTCTTATTAAACAAAACCGCATTGGGAATCGACGGAGCCGTAACACTCGCAGGTGCATTGGTAGCCGCACTGGCCATGGACCATCGTGAAGCCAGAATCACAGGCACCACCGCCATGGGTACCGGTTTGGGAGGGCTTTCCGGCAGCCTAATTTGTTATTGGGCGGATTTAAGCAATCGCTACGGACAATGCGATTTACTGGGGGGCGTGGCAGGCGGCCTCATTGGCGGCTTATTGAGTGGACTGCTGTTGCCAAAGAAACACGAACCCGACCCGATGATCATCATGCCTCCTCCCCCGATCGGCATGGATAAACGCTGGCCCGATGACGGTTACGGTCCCTAAGTTCCCTTAACCCTTCATGGCATCGATTAGGATTTGCGCTACTTCAGGTCGGGTGAATTCTTCGGGTGGACACTCCCCTTTTTGCAACATCTCTCGAACTTTGGTTCCAGAAAGAAAGACTCGCTCTTCTTGACTGGAGGGCGAAGTCTTACCAGAGGCCATGCCCTTAGTGCGTTTGCAATAGAAGGCATGTTCGAATTTAAGAGGGATGATTCCAATCTCTTCAATTTCAAAATTATCGAATATTTCTTGTGCGTCATAGGTGCCGTAATAATTTCCAACGCCGGCATGATCCCTACCCACAATAAAATGAGTGCATCCGTAATTTTTTCTCACCAAGGCATGAAAAATAGCTTCGCGAGGGCCTGCGTAGCGCATAGCTGCTGGGAAAACCGATAAGAAGGTTCGATCCGCAGGAAAATATTTTTCTAACAAAACCTCATAACATTTCATGCGCACTTCTGCGGGAATATCATCAGATTTGGTGGCCCCCACGAGGGGATGAATCAA
>JAJFLL010000048.1 GCA_021772695.1 Deltaproteobacteria bacterium | reverse complement strand
AGCTTCCTTTGGCACCAAAAAAAACCAATGGGGAAAAGAAAATTCCAGAAGTTTCCTCAGAAGTCTTAGAAGACCATTTGATGGATTTGGAAATCGCCATGGAAATGGGTGATTTTAAAGGCCTCACGGCGGAACTAAAGGAAATAAAGATTTTACTCCTGCCCCGAGGACTTAGCTTACCGCCTGCTTTGATCTTGAAATTACAAGACACCACTCGTATGAATTATCATTTCAGAGAGGCGGCCGATCTCTTAAATCAGGGCTTGTCAGAGATGGCTGCAAGAGAGGTAACCCAAGCCTTAGACTTTGCGAAGAAACTGGGAATTCAATTATCGAATACCGAAATCAGTATTGAGATTCGCTCGGTACCGCCCTTTGAGATCAGTGAAGCGCAAATAAAAGACCTGATGCGATTTCTCACACCAGGTCTCAAAAATAATTAACAGAAAAATTTATTTAGTTTTCTCGGGCGCGGCGGCTACATGGATCTTGCCGATGGCGGCCAAATATTCTTCAGTGGCCTTGGGAATGGCCGCCCGCAGCGTGGGTTTGGCGTAGGCCCTTTTGTCTAAAGCAAAGAGGGCATCAATTTCAGTCTTCATGCCGTATTTCAGGTAGGCCTCTCTAAGCCGTTTTGATGCCACCCAATATTCCTTTTCGCCCTTATAGCAAAGGATCCGAACTTCGCGCCAAGCCTTCTTCAGGCGGGCCTGTTTGGATTCTTCTTGCTGGGCGCGGGTTTCTGCAACCGCATAAGCCGCGGCCTTAATCCTGGCACGGGAATCCGTGGACCGATTGATGCCTGCATATTGGGTATAGGCCTGCAATTTGCGAAAACCTGCTTCGTCATCGGGCGTCAAGGCATCGTCGATTTCGTCCACGGTGGTGAATTTGCCTTGGGCGACCCGTTCCGAGACCTTTGATAAGGATCCGAAATAGGCTTGGGTAAAATCCAGGACCATGGTTTGCGGTTTATCGATACCGAGACGGCGAAAGACTTCCCGCTGGTTGGCCACACTCAATTCCGTGCCGTTTAAAAACACCTGATCTTTTCCCAGGTCCAAGTGATTTTCTTTGTGGCCGTCCAAGATCGTGATCTTGGATTTGCTTTGGTAATCCACCTCACCGTCATTCAAGGCCTCTTCGCTCAAGAGCAAATAATTGGGTACTTCGATTTCTACCCGGTTTATTTTGTTTTCGTTTCCCTTCGACATAATTACTCCAAAATTTAACTAGAGCGCTCCATAGGTTTATAAGCAGTGAAGCCGGGACGGCCCTACGTTAGGTATTACAAGGCCCATGCCAATCGGCACGCCACTCCAAATATTTGAAATGATTGGATTAATGGAAAGTAGACTTAGTATAGCCCCTAATAATGCGGGTTTTATGAAATTTCATGAAGGCCATGCGTGGGCCGGGCACCCCAAAAACCCCTTATTTTTCAAGCGATCTATCTAGTTTGCGGGAGCCGGCGCGGCCTGAGCCGGTCTGGCCCGGCTCATTTTGACGAAGAAAAGTACCACGAGCCCAATCACCACGGCAATGATGGCCACGCCCAATAATGGCCTAGAAGCGAGCCATGCGGCGGCGATGACCAAGAGACTAATAATAGACGCGAGTAAAAAGGCCACCAGACCCATACCCATGCCCACTAGGCGTCCGATAAAAGGAACCACATCGGCAACCACCGAAAAGGGACGCAGCAAGGCGGAAAATCCAAAGAACATGAGAAAAAATCCCAGGGCCCGAAGGATCCAGGTCATGGTGCGATTGGCCGATTGGGCGCCCTCGAACATATCGGCTGCGGTGACTTCTCCGATGGAGAGCATTTCAATATGCGTGTCTTGTTTGGTTTTATAGGGATGAAAGCTGTCGTCCTTTTGTTGGGCAATGACACTGACTGTTGCAGGTTGCACCGTAGCAAAGGAAATTTTTAGGTCTCCTACTTCAGGGCTGGTGGGATTTTTCCCAATGAAAATATTGCCTCCGGAAATCTTGGCGCGATCTCCCAATTCAGACGAAAGATTGGATAAATCACTTTCCTGGGCGGGCAAGGCTTCCCAAGCATTTAATTGGGATTTTAAACCTGGGGAGAGCTTAAAGGCCTTGAGGCTAATCACATTGGCTTCTTGGGTGTGGGATTCGTAAGGCATCTGAGTCGGGTTCACATGTCCGTCCGGTTTTTTAAATTGGCTTGATGCAATGACCCGAGGACTCCAAGTCTTTTGATAAGAATAGGTGGTGACCGTTTCTTCCTTGCCACCCAATTTTTTTTCGGTCTTTGAACTTTGCTGTTCTTCCCATTGGTACATTTCCACCTGACGTTTTAATTTCAGAGCATTGGGTGCGGTGACCGTAAAGATTTCATCATAAAGGGTTTCATCGGTGTTGAGTGGACCGCTTAAATGAACCAATTTGCCTTCTTGTTCTGCCTGGACCGATTCGGCGCTGACAGCAACCACCGCTCCTGCGCCTTCGGTCAGGCCTTTGGCCACTTTGACCGCTCGACCTTCATTCCACCACAAGAGCATGATCGCAGCGACGATGAGGATAAAACCCAACAAAATGCCTTTGATGGATCCCTTGATACGACTGAGCCAAGAGGTGGATGTGGTTTCGGTAAAACTGTCGGCCATGGTTGCCTCCTTATGATTCGGGGCTCAGTTTAAGGGTTCTTATGCTGCGGGGCCAAGTGATTTTTGTCTTACCATCCACCGGAAGCGCCACCGCCCCCTGAACTGCCGCCGCCGAAACTTCCCGAAGAACTACTACTGCTGCCCCAAGAAGATCCCGAGGAGCTGGAGGGGGCAGGCACTTTAGGAATGGTCTTGGTATATTCCTTGATATAGTCGCACTTGGGATTATGACATCGTAGGGTGATTTTTTCGGTTCCTGTGGAAGTCCGGGTGGCAGATCGCAATACCCGAGAGGTTCGCAATTGAGTACGCCGGCTGCATTTGGGGCAGGACTTCGCCCAGGGCAATTTGACTTCGAAACGTTCCAGCAAATCGCATTGGGGACATCGCCAAAATTCATAGTCCATGCCTTTGACTTTTTCTTCGGCGATTTCTTCTTCGAGTAAAAAGGCGTTGTCATCATATTCATTGTAAAGTTTCATGGCACTGGAACATTCCGGGCAAGGGGCATGATAAGTCTTTAACCATCGTGACCGGGATTTTCTGATCTCATTGACTAAAACGGAAAATCCGGCCGCAGCACCACCTGCCATCAGGATGGTTCGCCCAACGTAACCGATGAATCCACTTAAGGTGAGGGCACCAAAAAACCCTAGGGCCCACATTAGGGTTAAGGGCAGGTAAAATCCCGAAAGCGCCTTCTCTTTGGCTGCCTTAGCTGGAGAAAATTGGAATCGCCCCAATTGGTATATAAATAGGACAAGTGCACTCAATAGACTTAGGCCGGGAAGGGCGCCGGCCTTGATCCAAGGATTGCTAAAGGCTTGTTTCAATATCGGCTGCGGGGGAGCTTTGGGGCGTGCCGTGACTTGAGGAGGCCAATCCACTGGCAGCTTGATGCCCAAGTCCTGGTCTTGATGGGCGGAAATAACCTCTGAGATCCGTATCGCCATGCGATAGAGCCCTTGGGCATAGAGCCCTTGTTTGAAATAGGGAATGCCCTCGGAATAAATGATTCGCTTGGAAAGGGCGTCGGTCAAAATTCCTTCGAGCCCGTAACCCACTTCAATGCGAACCTTTCGGTCGTAGAGAGAAAATAGCAGTAATACACCATTGTCTTCGGATTTTTTCCCGATGCCCCAGAGTTTAAATAATCGAACGGCGAATTCCTCGATGCTCAGTTGGTCCAGATTGTCGACGGTGACCACCGCTAGTTCCACTGAGGTGGCTTGTTCCAAATTTTTAGATAAGGAATCAAACCATAGTACATAGGTGGAACCCAAGACCTCAGCCTTGTCGGTGACGAAACTGTTTTGAGTAGTTTGCGGGTTGGGGACTTCCTCGACTTTTAATGCCGCGGCAAAAATAAAAGTCGGGATCAGTATTGCTAAGAAGTAGAATTTTCGACCCAAGCCCGCCATGATGAATTAGATGCCCAAAGGTGAGAACTAGGAAGACTTGGGCGGTAGCTTAGCCTTATTCATGGCGTTATAGGATTGGAAGGCCTCCATAATATCTAAGGGCAGGGCCAAGACCACAGTGTTACTTGCGGTAGGGCCAAGACCGTCGACGGTTTGCAGAGTTCTAAGCTGCATGGCGCCGCCACTTGCCGCCATGGTTTTCGCCGCGTCGGCGAGGTTCTGGGCGGCCATTTTGTCTCCTTCGGACTTGGTGATGTTGGCGCGTTTTTCCCGCTCGGCACTGGCTTGGCGACTCATCATTTTCTTGAGTTCTTCGGGCATGTCGATGTCTTGGATCTTAATAGTCTCGACCAAGAGTCCCCATTTTTTTGCTTGGGCTTCGACGGCTCCTTCGATTTGGGCGCTGATGCGTTCCCGTTCGGCCAATAGTTCATCGAGCATCATTTCTCCGATGACATCTCGCAACACCGTCAGGGCGTATTGCATCATGGCCACGCGGTAATTCTGCACATTGAGAATGGCATCTTCGACCTTAGCTACGGCGAAATATAAGACACCGTTGACCAAGACAGGAACGTTGTCTTTGGTAATGACCTGTTGTCCGGGAATATCCATGGTGATGATACGAGTATCTGCGAAAATAGCCCGGTCGACGACTGGAATGACGAAAAATAAGCCGGGGCCTTTGGTGCCGGAATATTTACCGAGGCGAAGGATGACGGCCCGTTCCCATTGGTAGGCGATCTTAATGGCGATGGCCATGAGCAGGGCGAAGAAAAAGGCCCCGACTCCCAAAACTCCACCGATGGCGGGATGGGTCAGTGCTCCGATGAAAATAGCAACGGCCTCGCCGACGGCCAAAAAGATAAGGAAAAATAAAAAATTAATAGCTTTCATAGTTAACCTCCAATAGGGGCACGAGTTAAAGCAGACCTTTTCCTTGGGCGCAATTAATACTTATTTTGGGTACTTTGCAAAATGTTTAAATTGTCTGAGCTGCTGGAAATCCCTACTGAAGCCGAGTTATACGAAACTGTAGCTGGCCATTTCAATGATATCAGTGCCGAATTTTACGGTCGGGCCAATCGCCGCCTTTTAGAAGAATTAGCCCCGAAGGGTCCCGTCAAGGTGCTCGATTTGGCTTGCGGTACGGGTGCGCTGGTGCTTGAGATCGCTCGGCAGCTCCCGCAAGGGCAAATTTTGGGTGTTGATCTCTCTGAGAAGATGTTGGCCCAGGCCAAAAAGCAAAGCGCGAGTCTGGGACTGACCAACGCCCGTTTCCATCAAGAAGATATTCGATCCTTTTTGCCCAATCATCCGCCAGAATTCGATTTGGGGCTCTGTTGTTTTGCTCTTTCCTACCTCGGTGTGGATTTTGTCTTGAAAGGCCTTCATCAGGCCTTAAAGCCCGGTGGTCAAATTGGCATCACCACCTCTTCCTTCCAATCCTTGGTGGAATGGCAGCAGGTCTTCATTCAATTTTTTGTCGAGAATCAGGGAAAGTTTGATTTTCAACAAATTCCCAATGTCCCGGAAATGCCCATGGGACACGATGACTTAAAGAAAAAAATGGAAGCGGCCGGCTTTGAAAAGGTTCACGTGGTCAGCTTGATCATTCCTTTGGAATTCGAAAATGCCGAGGAAGCTGCCACCTTCCTGATCGCCTCGGGCTGGTTGTCCAACCAACTCTTTGCCATCAAAGATCTAGGCCTAAGAAAATTTATCGTGGAATGGGCCTCAGAAAAGATCGAGGCCATGCATGCCCATGAACCCAAGATCACCACTCAAGTGGAATTTCTCGTGGGGTGGAACGAAGGCGGGTCTAGGGAAAGTTGACCAAGTCTGGAATGATGTGGGGATCGTGATCGTCGGGATCCCGCAATTTTGCAACCAAGGCTTGATTGCTGTTTTGCGGTTCGAAATTAGGCCCCTCGGGGAAGCCGTCTCCGTCGCTATCTCGGTAGGGATCACCAGCATGAACTTCAGACAAGGGTATCAAGGGGATTTTCGCCCCCAATTCTTGATTCATGACCTTGATAAAAAGATTGGCCGTATGAGCGTGACCCGTATGGCTGAAATGCACCCCGTCTAAACTGAAAAATTTTCCGAATCCATAATCGCTGGTGAAAAAGATGCCGTCGATGGTTTGGGGAGTCTTCAGTTCTTCAAACAAGTCTACCACGTGAAAGCCGTAACCTTGGGCCAGTTGTCTTAGACTTTGATTATAGGCGGTCACATGGTTCCTTATCAGTTGCTGTTCCTCAAGGGTCATGACACTGGCATCACTCAGATGCACATCCATACTTTCCGAAAGACTGGATCCGTTTAAATAATCGCCGAAGACTTGCAAGGCGGCGGCCAAACTGATCTTTGAACCTTGAGGCAGGGTGTAATGGGCCACCGGTTCCCCGGTCCAACGTGTGATCAGCTGCGGGTCGACCAAATAGGCGATCTGTACCGTGTCGGGCAGTGTGGCCACGAAAATCTGTGCCTGGGTCTGGGCCAAATTTTCAAAAATATAATTGATGTCGTGATGGAATTGTTCCGGATCTGTCAATTGGGATTCCATGGCAGAGATGGTGTAGTTTTCACTGCCGAGCCCCACGATGGATCCCAAGATTTCATTGTTTCCCAAAAAGAAGGTGATGATTTTCGGGACTTCGCTTTCGTCTTTTTGCCATTTTTCTGCAAGGTACAGGGCGGCCTCTAATTGGCTGGTCCCGGTGCCGCGATAGGCTGGAGTGTTGAGTGGGTAAAGGGTGCGGTCGGTAATGGAACTTTCGGCATCGATGGTCTCTGCGGTAGCCCGTCCATAAATCATGCTATGTGCGTCTTCCCCCGAGATACCTAATAAAGTAGGAACCGCCTCAGGATTGATCCGTTGGGAATCCAGGCCCATCAGCGGCATGACAAAATCCGTTCCGTAGGCCTTGCGCAATTGTCTGGCAATCCAGGTAGGGTAACTTTGGGTTTGGCCAAAGCGATTGGTGTGGGCGTCTTGAACGCCCGCGGCGAGGGAATCGCCTAGGGCAATGTAATTGAATCGGGTGGTGATGGGGGAGGTATTGGCGTTTAAATCGGGATCCGGGGCCACGGGCGCGGTGCCCTGGCAGGCCCCTAACATTAATAATGACAAACTGATGGAAATCCGCCCCGCCCAACGAACAAAATACATAAAATTTACCTATTCTTAGCCCCTATCGGGGCCCGCGAATTAAAGTTGCCTTATGGGTAGGTGGCTCTAAGTGGAAGGGATCCAAAGACCTCTGATGGAGACCAGATCCTCAAACTTCGTAATCATTACTTCGTTTCGTTGCTCCGTGAGAACCGGATTGCCGTCCAGGGCAGGGCGAGCAGCCACAGGCCCCACAAGAATGTGGGATGGGCACCGACGCTCATGGAACAGCCCCCCGATTCAAGACTCACATTGCCATTACTGTTGCCGTCTCCCACAGGAGGTTCGGGCTTGAATTCGAGGGCGCCCATATCGGGGGCAGAGTCTTCTGCCCGGGACAAGCCGTTGAAATCGGTTTCTAGAAATTCGGCCGCGATGTCTTTGTTGCCATTATTTAGGACCGGTGAGGTTTCCTTAAGGTGGAAATCATTGGCTGCGGCGTTGACAAATAAGGGGTCTAAGTTCAGGTTTCCGCCCTCATCGGTGCCCAGGCTGGTGGGATCACAACTCCCACTGTCGAAACAAAACTCACTGAAGTCATTGTTAAACAGTTCTACCACCGGGCCCACGGTAAAAATATCGTCGATAAAAATATCCTGTCCTTGAGCAGCCATGCCTTGGTTGCCGAAAACGATATTATTATAGATCCGGGTAATCCCGGTGTCATTGACATTGATATTGATCCCTCCAGCGTTAGACCCAGCGGTGTTTGAAGTAATGGTGTTGTGCACCACCGTGGCGTCGCCGTGGTTTGAACTGATGATAACGCCGCCGGTCTCCCCGCTGGCCGAATTATCACTAACAATGTTGTTGGTGAAAATGATTTCACCGGCCGAGCTATACATAAGAGCCGCCCCCACATCACCGTCGGTGGCATGGTTTTCAATGAATAGATTTCGGTTCACTGTCAGGGTGCCGTCACTAGACTGCATTGACATGCCGGCATGTTCATAGGCATAGTTTCCCCGCACCACGTTGTCTTGGAAAACAATATTTCCATCAAAACCCGTATGGATACCACTGGAACCCACTTGAGTGGCGGTGTTATTGATAAAGTGGCATCTTTCGACGAAGACATCACCGCCGGAGGCTCTAAGGTTTATCCCAGTGACTTCCGGGGCGGTATTATCTCTTACTTCATTTTCTAGAAAATGAATGTCACCCTCATCCACATCAACTTCAATACCCGTTCCATCTCCGGGCCCATCCAAACCACCTTGTATGGTAACTCCTTGGACGGTGATATGACCCGTTCCGGAAGTCTCTAAAAGCATCACCCGGTTGTTGGCAATGCCCTCGTTGTCGAGAATGCTCTGCCCCATGCCTTGTCCAATGAGGGTAAGGTCGAAGTCTTTGGTCGTACTATATTCAAAACTTTGGTTTCCATTATCGGCGGTGCGATAGGTCATGGCCGCTAGGGTAATGGTATCGTGTTCATTATTACCGGCGGCTTCCGATAAATCCGTTTGCAGGTCCGCTGCGGTCTCCGGAGCAAAATCTTTGGCAATTGCGGTGCTGGTTAATAATGCAACAGTGCACAGTGATAAAATTGCTGTAGTGATTTTAGAATTCATTACTTCCTCCAATAAATGAAACCCATCTGGGTGTTGGTAGAATGCAATCCACCGATGGATTTCATGGAGGGTCTTTAAGCAGGACAAGTTCCTTTTATCCAAGAAGGATGCCAAACAGCTGCCTTCTTGAAATTTAAGGTTTTTTTGAAATAGGACTCGTGAGAAAAGTTGCTAAGAACCACCAGTTTTGAATTATTATGAAATTGAATTAGGATATTTAGAGGTTTCCCCTTCAACAAAAATTGGGTCATTACCTGGCCCTAGGTTATATAGGTAAAAGGGAGGTTTTATGAAGCTCAAGCGATCGGTATTTTTAACTTTGGGAATTTTGTTGCTTACCTCTATTGCCTGCACCAGTGGTGAAGCCAAGAAGGAGAATAGCTCTGGCGAGGCAGGTACGGTCAAGGTGGGCGATACCTGCAAAGAATTAGATGCCATGTCGTCAAAGATGGTCTGTGTGGATAATAAGCTCCTCTTTTGTTCCTCCTATTCCCAATACAAATACATCATTCAGCACAATTGTAGTGCCAAACATGTCTGTTTCGTCGACCCAAGTGGGAAGAGCGGCGGCTGTGAACCAAGATAATCATTTCTAACATTTCGGCAGGGACGGCCATTATGAAAGTGAACCTAAAGTAAATTATCCAAAGACTTTGCGATCATGGGCGGGTTTCTTTAAGCGTGCCGAATAAGTCTCACCATCTCGAAGGACTTCAAGGTCCGCTGAAAAAACCGTGCTCAGATTTTGGGCCGTCAGCATTTCCTCCTTGGGACCACTGGCCGCGATGGTCCCTCCTTTGAGCAATAAGACATGGGTGATAGCGGGAAAGATTTCTTCGATGTGATGAGTGACCAATATTAAGGTAGGGGTATTTTTTTGTTCGGTGAGATGGTTTAAAAAACTAAGAAAGCGATCTCGTGCCACCAGGTCCAGGCCGGCACAGGCCTCGTCTAATAATAATATTTCATGCCGGGCCATTAATGCGCGACCGATGAGAACGCGCTGCCGTTCCCCTTGGGATAAATAGCCCCAGAGTCGCTCCGCCAAATGTTCACAGTGAATCCGCGCCAAAATTTCTTCGGCCTCAACCCATAAGTCGGGAGGGGGCTTGCCCCAATAATTGACCATGGCCTCTCTGCCGCTGAGTACCACGGCGATGGCGGTTTCTCGGGGTTGTAGATGAGTAGCCACCCATGGCCCTACGATGCCCAATTTTTTTCGCATGCTGCGCCAATCACTTTTGCCGTAAGTTTCCCCGAAGATTTCTATTTTGCCTTCACTGGGAGGTTCGTAACCGGTCAAGGCATGCAGTAAGGTGGTTTTTCCGGAACCGTTGGGCCCCAATAGCGCCCATTGTTCTCCAGGGTGAATCTGCCAATTGATTTCCTGCAGGATCTTTTGTTCCCGCTGTAAGACCAGGTTCGAGATGTGTAGGATGGGTGCCATGGCTCGGAATACTTTTTAATGAGAAAATTTTGTAATAAACAAAGACTAGAGAATAAGGGCAAATGAGTAAATTTCAATGGATAAAAATAACATGATTCAGCCGCCCTTTCCTCCTCGTCCCCCGAAGGTGGCATGGCTCGTTTTTGGAGTGGTGCTCTACCTCCTATTGGCGATGGGCTATTTCCTATATTCCAGCTACTGGCAGAATGGACTTTTCGGACTCTTTGCCGTGATTTATTATTTGAGTTGGAAGAAGCACGGTAGGTCGAACTGAGCGATCAACGGCCATTAGGCCGAAATTCAAGTTGGCTAAAAGGAATTTGGTACTATGGTCTCCATCCGCTGGATCACCCTGTGGACCGTATTTTTGATAAGCATTTCCAAGCCAGGTAGGTGATCTGTGGGGATTACCCCGCCTAACTCCTCTTCAATTTGTTTCTGGGTGAGGGACTCGAGCCTTTTTTTCAATAGAGTGGCGGCCTGTTGTGGAGTATGGGCTTTGGGTTTGGCTTGTCGGATGGATAATACTTTACACCTTTGCCAAAGGGTCTTTTCATCAAAAGGGGTCAGCGGTTCCAGTTGGGAGATATCGTAGAGATCCCTGATTTGATCCCGTTCAATGGCCGCGGCAATCTTATGAGAGAAATTTTCTGCCATGGCCATGGTCGGAATAATGCTTGGTCGAAGGTCATACTTGGTAGCCATGGGGGCCGTGGTCCTGGACTCTGTTGGAAGGTTGAACTCCTCAACTACATTGATTTCGATTTTGAATATCTTCTCGGAGTCGTTTACTTTGCATTCGATAAAGACTC
>JAJFLL010000047.1 GCA_021772695.1 Deltaproteobacteria bacterium | reverse complement strand
CTCATTCATGAGGTGACCAGCCCACAGGCCTTTGAAGGCCTGAGATTGGCGGGCCGCAAGGTAAGGCGTCCGGATTTGACCTTTGCCACCATGGATCACAATGTCCCCACGGTGGGCCGACATAATATTACCGACCCCATTGCCAAGGCCCAGATTGAGGCCTTGACCCAAAATTGCCAAGAATTTGGCATTACCCTCTACGATCTCAATAGTGAACATCAAGGCATCGTGCACATCATCGGTCCCGAATTAGGCCTCGCCCTGCCTGGCACCACCCTCGTATGTGGCGACAGTCACACCGCCACCCACGGCGCCTTTGGAGCCCTGGCCTTTGGCATCGGCACCTCAGAAGTGGAACACGTATTGGCCACCCAGACCTTGCGGCAAAAACGTGCAAAATCCTTTTACGTGGAATTTACCGGCACCTTACAACCGGGTGTCACACCCAAAGACATGATTTTGAAATTGATCGGAGAAATCGGAACCGCGGGTGCCACAGGGCATGTGCTCGAATATGGCGGCGCCGCCGTCGCTGCCTTATCCATGGAAGGCCGCATGACTCTTTGCAACATGTCTATTGAGGCGGGAGCCAGGGCAGGCATGGTGGCCCCCGACGACACGACTTTTCAATATTTGGCCACGGGCGATCGGCCCTACGCCCCGCAGGGCTCTGACTTTGATCGCGCTGTAGAATTATGGCGGGGACTGCCCAGCGACGACGGTGCCCATCACCATCGTCGCTTAACCGTCGACTGCTCCAAATTGGCCCCGCAGGTCACCTGGGGAACTTCCCCCGGCATGGTGCTCGACATCGATGCGGTGGTCCCTGAACCGCAACTCACCAAACACCTGGCCACGCAAGATGCCCAGAATGCGCTGGACTACATGGGACTGATACCGGGGCAAAAAATCACCGACATTGAACTCGACCTGGTCTTTATCGGTTCTTGCACCAATGCCCGTATCGAAGACCTAAGGGCCGCAGCCGAAATTTTTAAGGGCCGCAAGGTAAATTCCCGAGTACAAACCCTGGTGGTGCCGGGATCCCAAAAAGTGAAAAAGCAGGCAGAGGCCGAAGGGCTTGATAAAATCTTTCTCGAGGCTGGCGCCGAATGGCGTGAGTCTGGATGCAGTATGTGCCTGGCCATGAATCCGGACCAACTCACGCCCGGTCAGCGGGCTGCCAGCACCTCGAACCGAAATTTTGAAGGACGCCAAGGCAAGGGAGGCCGCACTCACTTGGTCAGCCCGCAAATGGCGGCGGCCGCAGCCGTTGCCGGACACTTTGTAGATATTCGGAGTTGGTAAATGGAAGCTTTTAAATCCTATCGCGGTAAACTGGCCACCTTGAATCGGGCCAATGTCGACACAGATCAAATCATTCCCAAACAATTCCTCAAATCAATCTTTCGAACGGGATACGGCGAAAATCTTTTTTTCGATTGGCGTTATCTGCCCGACAAAAAGGATAACCCTGAATTCGAATTGAATCAGTCGCGATTTCGTAAAGCCTCCATTCTCGTGACCCGAAACAATTTCGGCTGTGGTTCCTCTCGAGAACACGCCGTATGGGCCGTGAAGCAATACGGCTTTCGCGCTGTCATCGCCCCGCGAATGGGAGACATCCCTGCCTTTGCCGACATCTTTCACAACAACAGCGTCAAAAACGGATTGCTCAACATCGAATTGAGCGAAGCCGAAGTAGAAGAAATATTTCAAATGTCGGAACGCTTTCATGACCTAGAGGCCACCATCAATTTAGACGAACAGAGGGTGACGCTACATTTAGAGGAAGAGATCTCCTTTCACTTTGATATTGACCCGGTCGTCAAGGATCACCTGATTCAAGGTTTGGATGACATCGGTCAAACCTTATCCCACGAGAAAACCATCGGGGTTTTTGAAAGTAATTATAATCCTCAAAAATTCTGGTAACCAAGGTTCCCCTTAGCTATGGCGACCCCCGCAAAAAAACGTGCCTTCTATGGCAGAAAACGCCTGTGGATCCCCCTAATCCTTTTCCTAATTATTCTGACTCCTTTTGTGATTAATCCCCTCAAGAGTTTTCGGACCGTGGTCACTTGGGGATTTCGGGCCTTCGGAATTCAAGAACGACTGGTTCGCGTGGGTCATTACCGGGTGCATCTATACGAAGCCGGCAAGAAAAATGACCAAACCGTCATCCTCTTGCATGGTTTTGGTGGCAATGCCCTGCTCACCTGGATGCAATTGATGCCCGCCTTGGCCAAAAAATACCACGTGATCGCTCCCGATCTCTTGGCCAGTAATTTTTTGCGACTCAATCCCCGAACGTACTCGGTTCAGGCCGAGGCCAACATGGTATTGGGCATGATGAATGCCCTGCAGATAAAACGGGCCGACTTTGTCGGTCTCTCAGTAGGGGGGTGGATCAGCCTACTGTTGGCCCTCGAACATCCTCACCGGGTGCAGCGCATGGTCCTAGTGGAATCGGCGGGCATCACCACCGAGGTACCCGAATTGGCCAAACTCACTCTCGACGACCGGGATAAGGCGAGGCGCTTTATGAAATTATTGTTTCATTACCCTCCGCCCCTGCCAGGCTTTGTATTAGATGCCTTGGTCAAGACCTCGCGGAAGATCAAACCCCAATATGAGGCCGTTTTCGCCGGGTTTGTAGAAAATTCCCGACCCTACGTCCTTGACGATCGCTTGGGTGAGATCACCCAAGAGACCCTCATGATGCATGGCCGCAATGATATCGTGATCCCCTTGGAAGTCGGGCAAAAGATTCATCAAGGCCTACCCAACTCAAAATTCATTATTTTAGAGAATAGCGGGCATGCCGCCGTCTGGGACTCCCCCCTGCAATTAAAGAAAAATATCCTAGAGTTCTTGGCAAAACCCTAAAGTAACACTTAATGTATTTCTTCCCTCCCGACGCCGAACTTTGGTAGAATGTGCCATGACTCCTTGGCACATCTTAGCCCCCCTTTTGGCCTTTTTGATCTTCGCCTTGCCCCTATTGTATTTTGGGCGGGGCTTTTGGGCCTGGTTTCTAGGCGGCCTCGGCGCCATGGGCATGATGTTTGCCTTAAGCCTAGTCGACCTACCCTCCCTTTATCTGCCCATAGGAATCTGGGTGGCCCTAGGTCTGCTCTTCGGACTTCGCCCCCTGAGGCGTCAGGTCCTTTCCCGTTTTCTATTGCCGGTAGTGGGCAAGATCCTTCCCAAACTGGGTGCCACCGAACGCATCGCCTTGGAAGCCGGTACGGTTTGGTGGGACCGCGCCCTCTTTTCCGGCGCCCCGCCATGGCAGGAATTACTGGCTTACCCGTTTCCGGGACTCACCGATGAGGAAGCGGCCTTCATGGCGGGTCCCGTGGAGGAATTCTGCGCACGTATCGATGACTATGAGGTGGTACAAGCAGGAGACCTGCCGCCGTGGGCTTGGGATTTTTTTAAACAACACCGTTTCTTCGGCATGATCATTCCCAAGGAATACGGCGGCCTGGGATTTTCCGCCATCGCCCACGCCCAAGTCATCACCCGCATCTCAACCAGATGCATTACCGCCGCGGTAACCATCATGGTGCCCAATAGTTTGGGACCCGCCGAACTTCTGCATCACTACGGCACCCCGGAACAAAAAAAATATTTTCTACCTCGCCTGGCCAGTGGTGAAGAGATGCCCTGCTTCGCTTTGACCGGTCCCGAGGCTGGGAGTGACGCCGCTGCTACCACCAGTGAGGGCATCGTTTGCAAAGGTAACTACGAAGGCAAAGAGGTCTTGGGAATGCGCCTGCATTGGGACAAGCGCTACATTACTTTGGGTCCTATCTCGACGATCATCGGCCTGGCCTTTAAATTGAAAGACCCCGATCATCTCTTGGGGAAAAAACAGGATCTAGGCATTACCTGTGCCCTGATCCCTGCCCAGTTGCCTGGTATCGAGATCGGCAACCGTCATGATCCCTTAGGCATTCCCTTTCAGAATGGCCCCAACCAAGGAAAAGATGTGTTCGTACCGCTAGACGCTATCATCGGCGGCGCCGAGCAGGCGGGCAAGGGTTGGCGTATGCTCATGGAATCACTCAGCGCGGGCCGAGGTATCTCCCTACCCTCCTTATCGGTGGGTGGATCCCAACTCTGCGTTCGGGTCTCGGGAAATTACGCGGCGCTGCGAGAACAATTTGGCATGGCCATCGGACATTTTGAAGGTGTTGAAGAGGTGATGGCACGTATCGCCGGCCTAACGTATTTAGCCACCGCGGCCAGACGCATGACACTGGGTGCCCTCGACCTGGGCGAACGTCCCGCGGTGCTCACCGCCGTGATAAAGGCGGCCAGCACCGAAGTCATGCGCCAAGTGGTCAATGACACCATGGACCTGCGTGCCGGTGCGGGCATCATGCAAGGACGCCACAATGTCTTGGGGCAACTTTATAAGGCGCTCCCCATCGGCATCACCGTGGAGGGAGCCAATATCTTGACCCGGTCCATGATCATCTTTGGGCAAGGCGCCATTCGCTGTCATCCCTTCGTGCAAGATGAGATTCATTCCGTGGCTGAGGGTAACCTCAAGGAATTTGATCGTTCCTTTTTCGGCCATATTAATTTTGTTTTTAAAAATGCCATGCGCTCCTTGGTATTGGGGCTAACCGGTGCCCGCTTGGCCCGAGCACCGTGGGGAGCAGGCCAGGGAAAATATTATCGTAAGCTCACTCGCATGAGCGCGGCCTTTGCCTTTCTTTCCGACACGGCCATGGCTAGCTTGGGTGGAAGTTTAAAACGTCGGGAGATGATCACCGGTCGTCTGGCCGACATCCTTACCAACCTGTACTTGGCCTCGGCAGCCCTCAAACATTTTGCCGATGCCGGTTCACCGAAGGCACTGCGATCTGTCTTGCACTGGTCCGTGCAATTCAGCTTGCAAAAAATTGAAGAGGCCTTTCGTGGTACGTTGGCGAATTTTCCCATCAGACCCATTGCATGGTTCCTGAGACTCTGGCTCTTTCCCTGTGGCTTTCGCGAAGGCCCGCCCGTCGATCGGCTGAGCACCCAGATTGCACGGGCCATGCAAGAAGACGCTGCCTTTCGGGACGCCCTGACCGACGAAGTATATTTACCGGACAATCAAGAAATGGGCCTCGGCTTATTGGAATTGGCCTGGCATCACCACGCGGAAGTTCAGATTCCTTTAAAAAAGATTCGTCGTGCCTTGAAGAGCGGCAAATTACTAAAGGCCCCGAAATCTCTATTGTGGCAGCAAGCCAAAGACCTCAATATTATTTCTGATGCCCAGTTGAGCCTATTACATCGCTTAGAGGCTCTGCGCGATAAGGTCATTCAAGTGGATGACTTCAGCCCTGAGGCCTTTCAGGATCGAAAATGTTGATTCCCCCTTTTCGAAGACGATGGTATCCCCACCTGCGACTCCTGGTCTTGGTCCTAGCCCTGACTTTTTTTCCAATGACAACCTCCCTCGGGGCCGACTCGATTCCCATCGATAAAATTAAATTACCCCCGGGTTTTCAAATCGAAATATTTTCCGATCAGGTCCCCGGAGCCAGGTCCATGACGCTCTCACCAAAAGGCACACTCTTTGTGGGCACCCGTCATACCGGTAAGGTCTATGCCTTAGTGGATGGGAACGGCGATCACAAGGCCGATCAGGTCTATGAAATCGCCTCCGGGCTTACGCAACCCAACGGTGTGGCCTTTCGGAACGGTGCCTTGTATGTGGCCGAAGTAAATCGCATCCTTCGTTTCGACGGTGTGGAAGGGCGATTAAAAAATCCACCCAGGCCTGTGGTGCTTCCGGCCAAACTGCCCACACAAAAGCGTCACAGTTGGAAATACTTAGCCTTTGGTCCCGATGGCAAACTCTACGTGTCCATTGGGGCACCTTGTAATATCTGTGAAAACGAGGATCCCCACGCCACCATCGCCCGCATGAATCCAGACGGATCCGGTTTCGAAGTTTTCGCCCGTGGGGTACGCAATAGCGTGGGCTTTGCCTGGCACCCGGTCACCCAAGCCTTATGGTTCACCGACAATGGCCGCGACTGGCTGGGCGAAGATCTGCCGCCCGATGAGTTGAACCGTGCGGTGGCTCCAGGTTTGAACTTCGGTTTTCCCTATTGTTATGGCGACAACGTTCCCGATCCTAAAATGGAAAAAACCAAGGAATTTTGCCAAAGCTTTGTGGCGCCCGCGCAATTATTGGGGCCTCACGTGGCCGCCTTGGGGATGCGGTTTTATACGGGCAAGATGTTTCCCGAAGCCTACCGACAGCAAATCTTTCTCGCCGAACACGGCTCATGGAATCGTGACAAGAAAATCGGCTATCAGTTGAGTTTGGTGAAATTAGAGGGCGATCAAGCGGTGGCCTACCTTCCCTTCGCCACCGGTTGGTTACATGGCGTCAGCCATTGGGGCCGTCCGGTGGATGTGCAGGTGATGCCCGATGGGGCCTTATTGGTGAGCGATGATCAGGCCGGGGCGATTTATCGGATCAGTTACTTAGCGCCAAACGCTCATGAAAACTAAACCGTGTTGATTACTATTACGAAGGTTGATGGGGCCCTGAAATCTTTGATAGGGTTTCGTGCCGGAAGTTTAGGAATCACGCCTCTTTAGAGCTAAGGAACTTTAGACCCACATCCTCATTCACGTTAGTTTTTTCAACCAAGCACTCTCCTTTATTCTGAATAATTGATTAAGAGCTTGGTATTATTTTCCTCAGCCTCAGCATCCATTTTAAACTACGGATTCTGACCAATGAGATCCATGCCATTATTGATTTGGATCCGATTTATTTGGATCAAGATTTATACTAAATCCACCAATCATGGTGCGACGACGATCTAGCGAGCCACCCACTAAGGTACCATGAAAAAAGAGCTTGATTTGGTTGAAGAGTTTTTGGCGTTCTTTAGTCAGGAAGGGATAGTGGTCTGTGTTTTGTAGGGACTTTAAAACCGCCCTCTTGCCGAAAGCCTCAGCTATTAGTTTTGCTCCCCGAGGCGCCACGGTAGGGTCTTGCTCATCAAATAATATCAAGGTGGGCGGAGCATCACTTAGACTTTTGATTTGGGACAATTGGGTGGCTGCGGTCTCTCCATATAACACTGCCGCGTAATCGCTGCCCCATGGCCGGAGTGGAATGGTGTAGACATGGTCAGCAACCTCAGGGTCCCACTTCGGCTGCCGGGCTTTTTTGGGAAAGGGAGACAATAAGACCCGCAGGGGAAAAGCCACATGGCGCATGAACCAGTTCTTGGCTACGGAATCGGATTCAAAGGGGTGGAAGGCAAAGGCAGGAGCGGCAAGGACCATGGCCTTAACTCTTTCCTGCTTTTGCTCAGAGAGCTCAGTAAGAATTCTAGTGAGGCTAGCAGCTCCCAAGGACTGGCCTAACAAGACCACCGGCGATTGGGGGTGACGATCCATCACTGTTTCGGTGGCCTGTTTTAGGCTTTGAAACCAAAAATCAGCCAAGCCCTGGGCCTCGCCGAGACCTACCTTTAATATTTCTGAAGCATCGGAAGCGTCATATCCAGGAATAACCAGATTTGAAACCTGGTATCCCGCCTGAAAGAGTTGTTGGGGAAGTTCGCCGTAATGACTTTGATCACCACCGGCACCGGTAATCATAATGGCCAAGGGGGCTTGAGGATTGACGATACTATTGGGGCGATCATTGATATATCCCAGTGGAGTATATGCCTTTACTCCGGCAATTTTCTCTTGCAGGAACACACCAAAGGGGCCGCGCTGGTCCACACGATAATTGGGTTTTATGATGGGCGGAATTCTTATGCTCATACTCGCTTCTTTTCGCGTCCTTACGGGCCCCTCCTCCGGCGCCGGAGTCACTTCTGTGGACTTTGCTTTGGGTGAGCGCAACATCTCGGCCACCATGCCGGTCTTGGTGAAGCCGCCTAAACCACTGACCATGGCGATCTCTCGAAATTGATCGAAGCCTAGATCTTTGTCGCCGTCTTCTAGTTTTGCCCGTATTGTCGCATCGATGGATTCCTCGCCGACCTCAGCGAACAGATCCCCAACAACATTCAGTGGTGCCTTGGTGCTGCCGAAATATCTTCCCATCATGCGCTTGAGTAGGTTCTTCTCGATGGAGTTGCCCATGTAAGATGCCGCCGTGGTGAACAGTCCCATGGCCGCGCCCGTGGCCAAGGCATCGAAGGCCCAAGACTTGGCGTGATGGCCCTCGGGATTCACTTCGTCGGTGGCGGCGGCAATGCCGTTTTCGGCGGTACTGATCCAGGCGCCCATGGCGAAGCCCTTGGTGGCCCGCCAGGCGAAGACGTTGTTTTGCATGCCGCGGTGGATGGATTGGCCTAGCTGGTGCTGCCTCAGTTGTTGCGCTAGGTTGGCGAGCCTTTGTCCCGTCTGGGTTTCGGCAATAGCCGTACTCAGCCT
>JAJFLL010000046.1 GCA_021772695.1 Deltaproteobacteria bacterium | reverse complement strand
TGAGTCGTTGCCGACTTTCTCTAGATGCCCAAGCCACATGGGGGGTTACCCATAATTTATGTGCCAATGACTTTTGTAAAAAGGGATGGCGCGGCGGTAAAGGTTCCTGCACAGCTACATCGGTGGCATAACCGGCGATCTCATTTGCCTTCAGGGCCGCCACTATATCGGATTCCACAACAATGGGGCCCCGTGCCAAGTTGAGCAAATAGGCGGAGGATTTCATTTTTTTTAAGGCCGCTCGATTCACCAAGTCCTTAGTGGCTGCACTTAAAGCACAATGAAGGGAAACAAAATCACTTTGCTGAAAAACTCTGGCCAAACTAAAACGTTTTGAGGATGCGGAATATTTTCGCCCGGGGATTTTTCCCACCATAACTTTCATCCCCAATGTTTTGGCAAATGCGGCGACTTTTTTTCCAATAGTTCCGTAACCCAAAACACCTAAGGTCTTTCCCTCCAGATCAGAATAGGGAAATTTCAATAAAGAAAAATTTGGGGACCGACTCCATAACCCTCGTTGCACAGCATTCTGATGTTCTTTTAAACGATGGGAAAAGGCCAGAAGGAACATTAAGGTATGTTCAACTACGGTGGTCGTAGAATACCCCGCCACGTTGGTCACCGCGATTTTTAATTCTCTAGCTGCCTCAAGTTCAATATTATTAACCCCCGTGGCAGCCACGCAAATGAGTTTTAGGTTCTTAAACGAGCCTATATTTTTTCTATTTAGCATTACCTTATTGGTAATGACCACCTCGGCATCGGAACAGCCCCGAGGTAGTTTCTTTTGAGGAGGTTTGGACCAACTCCGGTAGTGCCCAAACTTTTTTATTGGCGCTAAGTTAACGTCCCCCAAATCTAGGGTGCCGGCATCTAAGAAAACAATTTTCATAGCTTAGGTATCCTTTTGCCCCAATATTTCACCGGTTTCGCCCGACCCGCCAGGGAAGCCCTTGAAGGTAACTCTTTAAAAATGTTACATTTTTTTGAATGGCTTTTCCTTAAGCCTAGTATACCTTTATATTTCCCAAGAGGATTGCTATGGGGCATAGCCCGGTATAGATCAAACGAAACCTAATGCAAGGAAATCACCCATGAAAGCCAGCAACCCGCTGTGGAATGACAAGTTACAAGGCAAAATTCGTGACGATTGGGCCAAGGAAATCGAAGAATTTGAAACTATGATGGAACTACGGCGGGAAGGCAAGCTCGATGAAAAGCTTTTTGCCGAAACTCGCCTACGCCGAGGTGCCTACGGACAACGCTATGACAACGGCCTGCGCCATGACGGCGAAGCTCAAAAAGAACTGACCTACGACACCCAAAAAAACACCAAAGGTCCCAATACCATTTGGGATGCTCCCGGCATGCAGCGTATCAAGATTCCCTATGGTGGAATGAACGCCGAACAATTAGAACTCATGGCCGACCTGGCCGAAGAATATTCCGACGGCATTGCCCACATAACCACCCGTCAAGATTTCCAGCTTCATTATATTGAGATTGACGACACCCCTGCCCTACATCGACGTTTGGCAGCGGCAGGCATCACCACACGAGAGGCCTGTGGTAATTCCGTGCGCAACATCACCGCATGCCCCTATGCAGGCGTGTGTGCCGATGAGGGATTTGACGTCACCCCATACGCCCATGCCCTCACTCATTTTCTCTTGGGGCATCCCGACGTTCAAGACTTCGGACGTAAATTCAAACCTGCATTTAGCGGCTGCTGGCAACATGCCTGCGGCCTCACCAACTTACATGACCTCGGCTTCGTCGCAAAGAAAAGAACTGACGGCGGCAAAGAACAAATCGGGTTCGACATGTACGTGGGCGGAGGCCTAGGGGCCGTACCATATCAGGCCAAACTTTTGGCCGAGTTCGTTCCTCCAGAAGAGATGCTCCCACTCAGTCAAGCGGTGGCACGTATTTTCGCGAGGTACGGAGAAAAACAAATACGCAGTCGCGCCCGTTTAAAATTTCTACTTAAGGATTGGGGAATCGAAAAATTTCGTGAAGAGGTTTTTGCAGAAAGAAAAGTATTACCCCATGATGAGCGCTGGACAAGTTTTTTAAAAGATATACCCCAATTTAAAGAGACCCCCAAACAACCGGCCGGTGATTCCATCGAAGAAACTGATGACCCGGAATATGGGCGTTGGGTGCAAACCAATATCCGCAAGCAAAAACAGGATGGCTATGTAACCGTAACGGTAGCCTTGCCGTTAGGAGATATTACACCGCGACAGTTAAGAGATTTAGCCGATATCGTTCGCAAATATACCAACGACACCATACGTACCACCGTAGAACAAAACTTTGTCATTCGTTGGGTCTCGAAGTCAGACCTCTCAGCACTCTATCAAGATCTCAAAACAGCACAATTGGCTCAGACCGAGGCAGGCCATGTCATGGACATCGTTGCCTGCCCGGGTACCGACACCTGCAAACTGTGAATCTCGGCCTCGAGAGGTTTAGCGGGTGAATTACGACGTCGCTTGGCCGAAAAGGCATACAATTTAGATGAAGCCATCAAAGACCTTCACATCAAAATCAGCGGCTGTTTCAATAGCTGCGGTCAGCACCACGTCGCTGACATCGGATTCTACGGTGTGAGTCGTAAATTAATGGGATACGTGGTTCCTCATTTTCAATTGGTCTTGGGCGGCCAGTGGGAGAATAATGGGGGCTCGTACGGATTGCCCATCGTGGCGATTCCTTCAAAAAATATTCCAGTGGTTTTAGACCGAATTACTGAAAGATTTTTAAAGGAACGTGAAAAAAACGAAAACTTTAAGGATTTTGTCGCTCGAATTGGCAAGGTTCAGATAAAAACCATGCTTGATGATCTGATCAAACCACCTAGTTACGAAACGGATCCATCCTATTATACCGACTGGGGAGATCCTCGGGAATATACCACCGGTGACGTGGGAGTTGGTGAATGTGCCGGTGAGGTCATTTCTCTTATTGATTTTGATTTAGCACAAGCCGAACGTGAAGTTTTTGAAGCCCAAGTATTACTAGAGGCCGGCAAAGCCCAAGAAGCTTGGCAGCGGGCTTATTGGGCCATGCTACATGCTGCCAAGGGGCTGGTTAAAACCGAATACCTCGATGTGGCTGAAGAACCAGAGACTATTGTCAGTGAATTTAGAAAACGCTTTTACGACACCGAAAAGTTTTTTGACCCTTTTGCCGGAGGCAAGTTTGCCCACTACCTTTTTTCTGCGCATAAACAATCCGATAGGAATTTCGATTTGGAGGGTGCTCACCACACCATTGAAGAGGCTCAACTATTTATCGAAGCCACACATAGTTGTAACAATCGATTGACCCCGCAAATCCCTCAGGTCAAATAGTCACTCGAAAGAATATCACCATGGATTTTCAACATATCAATGTAAAATTTTATCTGCAAAATCCCCAGGACCTTGATCCTCACCAATGGAATCCCGTATTCCAAAGTTGGATCCGAAACAAGATTGGTCCAGAGCTTCTCATCGATGTTGCCGACTATTTACATGTTCCTGCCGGCCCGGGGATGGTGCTGGTAGGGTTAGAATGTGATTTTGCATTAGACAACTCGGAAGGCCGTTGGGGTCTGAAATACAACCGAAAAGCCCCGCAAGCAGGATCCAACCAGGAACGGTTAGAGAACGCGCTTAAAACCACTTTAGAAGCCTGCATTAGGGTCGAGCAAGAATCCAAATTTTCTAAAAAACTTAAGTTTGACACCAAGGAATTCGAAATATTTATCAACGACCGAGCATTAGCCCCCAATAATATCGAAACCCAAAAGGCCTTTGAACCAGTACTTAAAGAGGTCCTCCATCGAATGCTGGGCCAAAAGGACTATATTCTTGAAAGAGCACCTGATCCCCGGGAGAGATTCGGTATATTGGTCAAAGGTTCCCAAGACCTTAGTCCTGAACAATTACTGAAGAACCTTGTCAAAAAATAGGAGCCTCCCATGCCCATCGAAGATATCACTCCAGTCGAAGCCAAAAAAATTCTCGACGATGAGCCTGAAACTATTTACCTCGACGTACGCTCTATTCCTGAATTTGAACAAGAACATCCCGAAGGGGCCATTAATATTCCCATCCTTCACAAGGAGGCTTCGGGTTCCATGGCACCCAATCCTGATTTTTTAGAGGTAGTGCAGGCCAATATACCCGAAGGAAAAACTTTAGTGGTTGGCTGCCTTCGCGGTGGCCGCTCCTTGAACGCCTGCCATATGCTTTCTGAAGTTGGTTTCGAAAAACTCTACAATGTCAAAGGTGGGTTTGGTGGAGCTCTAGACCCTCGAACCGGTCAAATCACCCAAGCGGGCTGGAAAGACAGCGGCCTTCCTACGAGCCAGGATTGCAGTGAGGGAGTCAGCTACGAATCCTTACGGGCAAAATCCGAATTATAGGGCTCGGGCCAAGGCTATGCCGGCACCCAAGGCCAAGATTCCTAAGGCAACCGAACCAAACATATTAATTAAAGACAGCCACCATTTTCCTTCTTCATACAAAAGAAAATTTTCCATCATATAGGTTGAAAATGTGGTGTAGGCACCTAAGAAACCGGTAAAGAAAAAGTACCTGCCGGCTAGCCCCATGGAAAACTTCACCCCTACCCAAGTGGCAAGAAAACCCATTAAAAAACACCCGGTAATATTGACGGTCATGGTAGACCAATGTCCCTGCCAGCCCGTAACCTGAAGCAAAAAAGCCCCCACAGAATGCCGTAACAGGGCCCCTAGTCCCCCGCCGAGAAATAACATGAACCAAGTCGTCATAGGGCGCACCCTTGCCAAATAATCGCCATAATAGCCAGCAGAACTCTTAGGTGATTTCTCCGATCCACTGCAACATGCCTCGAAGGGGTATATCCAGCCAAGAATTACGGTAGTCCAATTCGTATTGAATTTCGTGATAACCCTTTTCGATCAGGCAAGCGGTCAAAAGTATTTCCCGAGCCCGCTCTCCCTGCGGCCATAAGGGAGAATCGCCTAATTTTTGATAGTAGGACCTGATAAAAATCGCTCCAGCCCAACGGGCCCAATAATCACCCCAATTTTGTACCCGGCCAAGATTCTCCCG
>JAJFLL010000045.1 GCA_021772695.1 Deltaproteobacteria bacterium | reverse complement strand
TATTACTAACCGAACAAAAACTGGACGGCCGCCTCGATTGGGTCAAGAAATTGAAAAAGTTAGCCGAATGGACCGAGTTTCCCGAAGCCAACCCGCAGACGGCCACGGCTTGGCTGCAACAGGCCTTTCAAGACCAGGGGGCTGAAGTGGAGCCGGAGGTGATGGGGGCCATGATCGATGCCTTGGGTTGTAACATAGGCGTATTAACCCAAAGTGTGGCCCAAATCTGCACCTATGTGGAACCGGGCCGGGCCATTACTTTAGCAGCCATCGAACCCTTCTTGACCAAAATATCCGACGAAAATATTTTTTCCGTAGTGGATGAAGTCTTTGCGGGCCATTACCATCGCCTGAACCGCCGGGTAGACAAGCTCTTCCAGTCGGGAGAACCGCCACTAAAAATTCTAGCCCTGCTGTACCGGCATTTGAGTATTTTATTGACCTTGAAGGCGGGGCAGGAGGCACAGGCCCGGTCCCTGTTTCGGCTCTCGCCTTATATCGTGCAACGCTATCTAGAACAGGTGCGGCGCTACGGAAAAAATCTGCATCTGGGATTATTGGCACCCATCGCCGAAACGGATTTCTCGCTCAAGCATGCCAATCTTTCTCCAGAGCTTGCCCTAAAGGGTTGTTTGCGAGATCTGGGGCGCCATTTTATTAGACAACGAGGGTGAGGTTTTTGTTCGGGAAAAGGAATGATGCCGGCTGCAGATGACGGGAGTTTTCTATGACAGATTAACCGACCTAACCCTGTCTGACATTGGAGTTCCTGAAGTGAGAGCAATGGTGCCTGGTATGGAGCAATCTATAGATGTTCCTCGCAAAGGAATTCGCTTCCAGCATTTTGCAAATCTTGCCGAAGTTCGGTAGGTGGAAAACCTCACTTCAATTGAAAATGAAAAAAATTAAGGTAGAGTACTTAAGCCTTAAGGGTCGCGACTAATTTGGAAAGCCGAGAAATCTTGCGGGAGGCGTTGTTGCGATGAATCACGCCCTTGGATACGGCATGATTGAGTTTGCTCTTGGCGATCGCTAAGGCCGATTTTGCCGTATCGCCATCTTTTTCTTCTACAGCACTCCGTACCTTTTTGACGAAGGTACGAAAATCACTGCGAATGCGACGGTTGCGCTCGAGGCGCTTTTCATTTTGACGCTGCCGCTTGATCTGGGAGAGGTGACGCCCGGAGGGCAGCTTGGTTTTCTTTTTAACATCGGCCATAAAATCAATTCCTTAGGCGGCGCCTTCTAACAGGCTCCAATGTGGCTGTCAACCTAAAGTCTGGAAATCCCCATGGGGATCCTATCCCACAAACTCATGATTTAACTAGAATTTTAACGGGCATCTCTTTAAAAGGGCCCCATGGTGCCTCCTGCTCCCCCTCATGACCCCGTTCCCAGCTCTGAGCTACCCAACGTACCGGAGGAGTGGGTGGGTGATACTCCCGAGCCGCCTCGACCGGCCCCGGCCCCGCCCGGCAAGGGGCGGATGGCCTCGCAAGCGGGGGTCGTCGGTATCTTGACCTTGGTGAGTCGGGTCTTTGGTCTGGCTCGCGATGCGGTGATCGCCTACACCCTGGGAACCAAAGCGGCCGCCGATGCCTTTTATGTGGCCTTTCGCATTCCCAACTTGTTGCGTCGCATGTTGGCCGAAGGCAACCTGACCATTTCTTTCGTCCCCGTATTTACCGAGTCCCTACACCGATCGCAAAAAGAGGCCAAGGAGGTGGCCGATGTCACCTTTACCTTGCTCACCCTAGTACTGACCGCGGTGACCCTCTTTGGAGTCTTGGGTGCATCCTGGTTTGTGCATCTAACCGCCTGGGGATTTACCGAAGATCCCAAAAAATTTGCCTTAACGGTGGCACTGACTCGCATCACTTTCCCCTATATCTTTTTGGTTTCCTTGGGCGCCCTGATGATGGGCATCCTAAACGCCAAAAAACATTTCGCCATGCCCGCCCTGGCTCCGGTGTTGCTAAATGTGGGTATCATCTTGGGCACACTCGTTTTGTCTCCCTATTTTTCTCAGCCTTCCATCGGTATTGCCTGGGGTGTTTTGATCGGTGGGGTACTACAATTGCTGATTCAGGTTCCCATACTGGTCAAAAAGGGTTTTTTGCCGAGGTTTAATTTTCATTTCAAGATTCCAGGCGTCCGCAAGATATTGCGGCTCATGGGGCCGACGCTTTACGGCTCCGCGGTTTACCAAATCAATATTTTGGTGATGACTTTTTTGGCCAGCTTTCTACCCAGCGGATCTATCTCATACTTATGGTACGCCGACCGGGTCATGGAGTTCCCCTTGGGTGTCTTTGCCATTTCTTTGGCCACGGTAGCCCTACCTTTATTGTCGGATCATGCTGTGAAAAAAGACCACGCCAAGTTGAAGGCCACCTTGCGCGAAGTCTTATCGATGGTTTGGCTCGTCAATATTCCCGCTGCAGTGGGATTGGCCGTATTGGCTCAGCCTATTTTGGCCCTGCTATTTTTTCGCGGTGATTTCGGAATCAGTTCCACCCAACAAACGGCCCAAGCGCTCTATTATTTTGCCTTAGGGTTGCCGTTTATTTCGGCCGCTCGAATCACCGCTTCTGCTTTTTACGCCTTGCAAGAGGCCAGAAAACCCGTTCGCGCTGCTAATCTTTCGGTGGTGGTTAATATTTTGGCGGGGGGTATTTTATTTTTCCCCATGGGCCACCGCGGGCTGGCCTTGGCGGTTTCCCTGGGCGGCGCCGCGAATTTGGCCTTATTATTGTTTTATTACCGCAAACAGGTGGGACCCTTGGGATTAAAATCTTTGTTGCAAGATACGGCCAAGATCGTCCTGGCATCGGCCATCATGGGTGGTGCCCTGCTTTGGATCATGCAATATTGGAATCTCACCTTCGCCCCTCTCTGGCATCGCCTCTTCTTTGTAATGGTCTTGATCGTGGCCGGCGCCATCATCTACGGTGTTTTGGCCTGGGCCCTAGGCATCGAAGGCTTGAGGCCCCTGAGGGCCGCGGTGCAACGTCGTCTCAAAGGCAGACGGCCCTAAGTAGCGGTTTCCTTTCTTCAACCAGCCCTATAAAATGGATTCATGTCGGAAAAACCTCCATTGGATCGTGCCCGACCTATAGACTCTACCGTACAGCGAGAGGTGCCCATGGCCTCTGCGGCCGACATCCCTCGACCAGTGGCGCAAATTCGGCGGGAGGAAGAAGCGGGTGCCGTGCAGAAACTCAAGCCGCCCCTGGAACCGGGAAACCCTTTGGTCAATATTCAGGCGGTGATTCGTCAGCGGAAGGCCTTGGAGCGAGC
>JAJFLL010000044.1 GCA_021772695.1 Deltaproteobacteria bacterium | reverse complement strand
GAGGCTACCGGATTACTGGCCGATGTGAATCTTGAAAACAACGGAAGTAAAGAAGAGTTGCAGGGCTGTGTCAAAGAGATGATCAGGTCCCTCGCAAAAAAAAACCCTAGGCCCAGTTGGGACGACTATTTTCTGGGCATTGCCAGGGTGGTTTCCTTGCGATCAAATTGTATGAAACGCAAAGTGGCTGCCGTTATCATCAAAGATAAGCGGATCATTTCAACAGGGTATAATGGCACACCTCGTGGCGTTACCAACTGCAATGAAGGGGGGTGCCCTCGTTGCAATTCCTTCGGCAAATCCGGCACAGGCTTAGGCGAATGCTTTTGTAGTCACGCAGAAGAAAATTCCATTGTACAAGCAGCTTATCACGGTGTGAGGATCAGTGGGGCTACGCTCTATACGACATTTTCGCCCTGTTTGATTTGCACCAAAATGATCATCAATTCAGGGATTTCCGAGGTGGTTTATAATCTAAACTACCCGCTGGGTGACGAGGCCATGGGTTTACTTAAGGAATCGGGGGTCGTGGTGCGAAAGGCCGATTTAAATTAAGCGAGCCTAGTTTTAATTCGAAAACCGAGGGCACTGGCCATAATGGCTTTTCCTTGGAGCAAATCATGTAATTTGCTAAAAACTTTTGTAAAATATTTCAGATTAAAAAGAGAAGAGGGTTGCTATGCTATTTCGACGTAAAGGACTTTTATTATTAAGTATGTGGGTAGTGTTATTTCCATTGATGGTGATGGGATGTTCCGGGGGGCTCACCAATCTAAACGGAGCCACTGCGGTAGTGGGCTTTGTCTTCGGCAATAACGGACAAGGTTTCAGTGGGGCGACAGTATATTTACGGGGAAAACCCGTCGGCACTCAAATTATTGATGGTAAGACACTTGAAGTGGACTGTGGGGACCAAGGGGGCTTGATTACCTGTGATACCCCCCCAGATGACTTTTGTGCCCAAACTTGTTCTTGCAGCGATGGGTCCTATGCCGTGAATACTACTTTATGTGCCTCGGATTCCTTGACCATTACGGTGTGCTTTGCCGGTATCTGTCGCGATGCCGTCCTGGATTGCCCCTTTGACGAGGCCTGTGTCGTAGATTTGAGTGTCCCTGTAATAGGCAACTAGTCCAAAGTCATTGCTTGTTTTTCATCAAGGCAGCGCGGCATTGGGAGATCAATTTTCTGATTTCTTGGCTATCGTGCGATTGCTGAGCCTCTTTCAATTTGATTAAGGCCTCTCGATAATTTCCTTCTTCCATCAAGACTTTAGCTTGCTTTACTAGGGTAGCTACGGGCTCCGCCTGCTTTTGTTTTTCTTCGGATTTTGACGTGGCTTCTTGTTCAGGCGCTTGTTCGTCTGATCCTTGCATTAATTTATCGGAGCTCAGGGAGTCTTCGGCCTGATCTCGAATTTGACCTTCAACTGCCTCTGGGGCAACTCCGGCTCTTTCCAGGGCACGACCTCCCAATGCCTTGGCTGCGGGCTGAGGACTAGAACCTGAGTTGCCAACGGGGACTGTGGTAGGTGCCCGCTCCCTCAGTGCCGGGCTTGGCGGGGGTGGCGCCATTTTCTTTGGCGCATCGAGTTTGGGTTTTTGCACGACGGGGGCCTTCCGTTCTTTTGCATCATCCGCCGGTGCCATGGAAGCGGCTCCCTTTGGGGCCTCTGAAGTGGCAGCGTCCTTCTCAATGAGGACTTGTGAGGGCTCAGGCGCTCCACGTTTTTCTTCCTGGGGCTGAACAGGGGAAGAGACCGGTGGTAGGTTCCGGGTGGGTTCTTGCCGCCAAAAATGGGAGTAAATACCAAAACCCACGAATAATGCCACAGTCGCTGCAGCCACTACTGGTTGACTCAAAAGCACGCGCCAGATTTTACTCGGTTTGGAAACGGAGCGCGGTTGGGTTTGTTGATTGGCGGCCTGTAGAATTCGGGCTCGGGTCATTTCTGAAGGAACCGAATTTGCTTCTAAACCTTCAATGCCCCGTCGCAAGGTTAGAAACTCCTTCCATAGGTTTTGAAATTCAGGCTGGTCGGAAAGTAGGAGTTCCAAACTTTGTTGAATTGGGTCATTGGCTTCGGCACTGAAGGCCTCTTCCATTATGGCTAAGGCTTCGGCTTCGGTAAATTTTTTCGTCATGTCTGGGCCTCCTTGATAAAGGCCTTGTGCTTGAGCGCCCGCCGTAAGGACCGGAGGGCATAACGCATACGGGATTTAGCGGTATTCACCGAAACTTTCATACTTTGGGCAATTTCATCAAAGGTCAAGCCACCCCGTTCTTTTAACAAGAAGGTCTCTCGCTGATCCGGGGGGAGGGTGGCAAGGGCCTCTTGAAGGTGGCTTGTCAGTTCCCGATCATAGGCCATCTCTTCGGCATCGGCTTTTTGATGGGCCCACCGGTCGAGAGGATGGGAGTCGTCGGACTCGCCAGAACCAAGGGCCGATTCTGGGATTTCGGGACGCCGCGCGTGGTAGCGAATTCGATCGATACAATGGTTCCGAGCCAAGCTCCAAAACCAAGCCTTGAAGGAGCCCTCAGCTTGAAAGCGATCGGCTCGCTCCAACAATTTCATAAACACCTCTTGAAAGACCTCTTCGGCCTTTGCCGGTTGGAAAAAAAATTGCCGTACCAGAAAAAAAATCCCCTTTTCATAACGGCGGTAAAGTTCGCCGAAGGCCTTGGGGTCGCCTTGCAGGTGTCTCGATAACAACTGCTCATCTTTGGGTGCTTGGCTGGAATCCTGAACCATGATTGGAAAGCACGGGGTCCCCAGGCGCACTGGCCATTGAAGAAGACGCCGTGATGAGGGAAAAAAGGTTTATCTTAGCAAACACTATAAGGGTAAAAGTTAGAAAAGCCTAGAAAAACAAGCGCTTATTGCTTGGACTCCAATTGGGCCAATTGAGCTTCTACTTCGCGTTCCTCCTCGTCTACCGGTAGGCCCACCGCCTTGGCCCCAACGAGGATGGCGATTAGCACCAGTAGCAGATCCAGGGCATCTAGTCGTCCGGCGGGC
>JAJFLL010000043.1 GCA_021772695.1 Deltaproteobacteria bacterium | reverse complement strand
AAAAAATTTCAAAGATTCTTTCACGCAATCCCTCCGGGATTCCCGGTCCATTGTCTTCGACCCTAAGGATCATTCCTCCGGTAGTGGCCTTGCCGTGCAGCCGGACCACCACATCGGGACGGTCTGAATATTTAAAGGCGTTTTGAATTAAATTCATCAGCATTTGCTTGATGCGTTTTGGTGAGCCATAAAAGGCAGGCCAATCTTCCCCAACCTCTACCCTTCCCTGTGGCCAGTCTTGATTCAGGTTGAGTACATTGAGGGTTTCTTGAATCAGTAAGGCCCAATCGATATCCCGCCATTCTTCTTCCACCCTACCCATCTGCAGATAGGCGGCCAAATCACTGAGCAGGGAAGTCATATGGCGCGCATTGGCTCGGATCCTCTCCAAGTAATTTTGTCTTTCCTGAATATTTTTTAATTTTTCATCCAAAAGCAGGTCGGTAAAACCATGAATGGAAACCAAGGGAGCTAAGATATCGTGACTGATAGTACTGACCAAAAAACGAATCTCTTTATTAGCTTTTTCTAATTCTTCGGTTTTCTGGCGATAAATTTGATTGGCATCATTGATATTGCGAAGCAGCTGCCAAGCCATGCCTGCCAATAATCCACTAAATCCGTAGACAAATAAATTGGGACCCTGAAAAAAATTGAAAGAAACCGCCGCATCGTAACTTCCTGCCAGTAAAAAAAGGAAGAAGCCCAACATCAAACTCCATTCCTTGGAATGACTATTAAGATATTTCAGCCAAAATATTCCCACAAGCACCGCATTGACAAAGGCCCATAGGATAAAGGTAATGCCCAGGGGGGCTAATTGCATACGAGGTTGGGTGACTTCAATTCCGAAGAGGTTGAATCGGGTAAAAACCATTTCATAGTGTAACATGAGAGAGGGCTTCACAAAGGCCAGGCAGAATACCAAACCGATCAAGGGGAATACCCAACGAAAATAGACGTGATGGATTTTGAGATGGTGAACCGAGAACAAGATAAAAAACACGACCAAGGGAATCGAAAAAAAGAACTGAACACTATTCCAAAAATAGGCTTCGGGTAAGCGGGGTTGAGAGAAGGCGGCCGCTCCGGCAAAAGAAAATAGGGCAAAGGCTAAAGCCGTGAGGCCGAAATAGAGATAGGCTTTGCTGCCTAAATTTCCCCGAGGCAGGTACGGCGAAAAACTCACAAAGAATAATCCGCTCCACAGCAGCAGCCCTCCCATGATGAGTAAGGGTAAACTTGATAATGACATGGATTCAGGAATGACCATTAAATTATAGCGATGCTACTAAATCGTATTCGTGAGCTTCAGCTATTGTAGCGAAAAGGAATTCGCCGGGTCGAGCCATTCCTTCGGCAAGATAAGTAATACCATCAATATCAGGGGCTTGAGAGGCCATGCGGCCGGTGAGCACCCACTCACTTTCTTCACTCGGCCCCTCTACCAACACCTTCACCTTTTCACCCACTAAACTCTGCTGCCGTTTGGCGCTGATATCCTGCTGCAATGTGAGGAGGCGATGCCGCCTTTCTTCTTTGAGCTTTTCGGGTACCTGGTCGGAAAAATTTGCCGCATCGGTATCTTCTTCTTCAGAATAGGTAAAGACTCCAAGGCGTTCAAACTCTACTTCCTTGACGAACTGATAAAGGGATTCAAATTGTTCGTCGGTCTCTCCGGGATACCCCACAATAAAAGTAGTTCTCAGGGTCAGGTCAGGTATGTCCGTTCTTAATTTAGACAGTAGGCGACGAATGTAAGCTCCCGAAGAACCGCGTCGCATGGAACGTAAAATTTTATCGTCGATATGCTGCAAGGGCATGTCCACATAGCGACACCAGTGCTCGGAATCTTGCAAGGTGGCCACCAAACGATCGTTGAAAAGTAAGGGATACATATAAAGCGGGCGAACCCAAAAATCCCCAGAAATGCGATCGATTTGTTGGAACAACTCGGTCAGACTACTGCCATCATGGCGGTCCCGTCCGAATTCGTTAAGGTCCTGTGCGATTAAATTAAATTCCTTCACCCCTTCGTCAACCCCGAGGCGAATCTCTTGTAAGATGGATTCCATAGACCGGCTGTTCAGACCACCTCTGATTTTTGGAATGATGCAAAAGGAACAATTATGGGAACAGCCTTCACTCACTTTCACGTAAGAGTAATGAGGAGGGGTCGCGCGTATGCGCGGCAATTCGGGATCGGGAAGGATTTGGTTCTTACTCACCCAAGACTTGATCTTAGTTGCTGAGGGATTGGTCAGTGGTGTTTTATTAGAAAATTTTTCTTTGAGAAGATTTGGTAGTCGATTGAACTCGCCGGTACCCAAGATCAAATCCACTTCAGGCATTTTTTTAGCCAGGGCCTCGGGGTAGCGTTGGGAAAGACAACCGGTGGAGATAAGCCATTCACAATTGCCATTCTCTTTGTACTCGGCCATTTCTAAAAGTCGATCGATGGACTCCGACTTACTGCCTTCGATGAAACTACAGGTATTGACCACAATGGCGTGGGCCTCTTCGGGATGCACCGTCAGTTCAAAGCCTTCCAACTTCAAGGATCCCAACATCATTTCTGCGTCTACGAGATTTTTCGGGCACCCGAGGCTCACTAGACAGATTTTTTTAGGTGAAGACTCCATAGGATTCCAATCTATTCCGGCCGAGGCTACTAGCCTGATTCGCTTAGAAAAGCTACTCGCCTTTTAATTGGTAGAGCACCCAAGATTCTTTGCTTGTGGGTAGGGAATTGGCATTGTGCCCCCCTTGTAGGGGTGCGCCCGGCTCATCTTGAGCGTAATCGATGATCTTCGCTTCGAATTCAGAAGTCGCAATTTCACTAATCGTTCTAATCAGTTCGGGCAATTCGGATATCACAAAGACATGCCCGTTTTGACTACGAACCTTGGTATGCAGGGCCTGTACCATAAAATTCCGGACCGCACGGGTATATTCGGGTCCCAAATATCTGGGAAGATCCATGACGCTTAAGGGAAAGTAGGCCTCAACGGCATCGGCTTCAAGACGTGTCTTAAACCAATCACCGGAAATCCATTCGGCAAAGACCTCGCGATCCATTTGCAGGTTGTTGATGTTACGACGATTAAAGCGGTTAAATCCCCGTTGACTCGCTCGCATATAAAAAGGGGCGTAATCGATATGTACCGGACGATGTCCTTGGGCAGCGATGGCATAGGTGCGGGAGGCGCCGATGTCTCCCAAAACAACCACTTGTAAATTGGGCCTGAGAAATTCAAAAGTGCCTTGCGGACCGATGCCGTAGATCTCACCACTAGTGGAATGTAAAAATTGCGTAGAACTTTTAGATTTAATATGTGGGATCGCCACCAATCCAACGATCGCGTCACCCACATTAAAATTTCTCCCCACTATCCTTAAGGGACCCACACTTTCGGGCACCTCCATCAGAGCACGGGCGGCACCTGCCGTCTTTCCTGTCAGGATACGAAAATCCTGTCCCAATTCTTGAAATTCTCCTTGGTACCCCATTTCCTCGCCAAGGCTAGGAGAACTGATTTCTTCGTAGCGCCCTTTAGCGAATTGTCTATTGGGATGTTGCAGCAGCGTGGCCTTATAGGCCGATTCAGTCAAGGTGTGGTGTTCAGGGGTGACGCCCAGTCGGCTCTGTACCCGTCCCAATCGGGCCGTGGTCATATCGATGCCCAAGGAGGTTATTCCACTACTGTTTCTAACGGGTTCATACAGAGCCAATCCGACACCCACCTCGCCATCACTGGTTTGACTGGTAATCAACCTACCTGGTCCGAGGGCCTGCGCAACTTCACCGTAAACCAGAGGTTGGCCGTAACGAAAATGTACCAGAGGAAGATTTCCACTTACCTCTAATCCCAACAAATCAACTACAGCCCGCTTTGCCGATAAGACTCCGGCCATGGTGGAAAAAAACTTTAAGTGCCGTTCGGCCAAGGGTCTTCGCAAAAGATCAAAGCGAGCTAATTCATCGGGATGAAAACGGTGTCGCAAAAATAAGCGAAACCGTTCGGGGTTTTCGCGGGCCCGCCGTTGCAATTCCGGACCCGAGTCGGTGTAGGACTTGACTCGGGTCGAGGTGCCATCCACCAGGGCCAAAATTTCTCGCTCGAGGCGCTCGGATAAAGCCTCAAGTTGCCTGGGGCGTAACCTTAGCGCTCGGGTGACTTTCGTGGATTCTCCCAAGGCAGGTAGACTAAGTTCATTCACTCGCCGGGATAAGGCCAAAACCTCCGCAGCCGGTTCGTGAAATTCGCGACCGAACCGCTGCCAAGGTAGATCAATGGCAAATCTTTGGTGTTCATAATAAGCAGGCCTCGGAGCACTTTCAATCTCCTGACTTCGAATGGGACCCTCGGCGGCCAAAAGATTGGCCAAATTTTGAGCATACCCGTTACTCATCCGATCTAAGTAGCGTTGGGTCGAACCCAGGGTAAAATTTAACAAGGTTGCCGGGCGAGCTGAGGGAGGTTTGAGGACAGCAAAGCCAGCAAGGTCATGCAAAGATTGGTAAGCACTGGAACTATCATCCACTAAAATTGAAAAGGCCCTCTTACCTCGAAGCCGGGCCAGGGCGGGGTGTTTTAATTTTAAGGCTGACTCGGGCCTGGCCTGCAAACGCTGCAAATAATCTCGAACCATAGGATCATTGGGAAAGACAATTTCACCCTCATGGATTTGCCTGAGGGCCAAGGCAAGATCTTCCCTGGTATAAATATTGGGGCGTCGCCGTACTTCATCAATAGAAACGGGCTCACTAGGTAGTTTAGAAAAAAAGATTTGTTTAAAGGCAGCGTCTTCATTGGCCAAGATTAATATCCTACCCGCCGGACCGGTGGTGGCCATGATCAAGGGTCGGCCTTGGCCTATTTTTAATCCCAAGAGAAAGGCGCGCATGCCGGGATGAAATTGAATATGCTGACGCATGTTACTGGGAAGGGCCGATTGTAAAGTTTGGTAAAAAAGCCGCTTTCCCCGACTCATGGGATAATCTGGATTGGCTCGAAAGGCTTCGTATTGCAGCACTGATTCCGGGGTATTTGTATAGTTTGGATTATTTTCGGATCGTCCCAATCCACGAAAGGCATCCCGAGGATTCATAGACCAATGCAGCAATACCTCGTCCACATCCCAGGCGATCCTTTCTACTCGACTGGCCCTTTTAGTGCCTAATTGAACTCCGGCGCGAAATAATTGCCGATCATAAGGATGAGAGGTGATACCAAAGGCTTCCAAGGTTTCCTGAGCCCAATCACCACTGGCAGTGTAGTATTCGACACGACCGCGCGGTAACAGTTCTCGAATCTTTGCCTCCCTGGCCTCCGCTGACATGACAACACCCTCAGGACTGCGCCCCGAAGGGCGGGGTACGCCGATCGACATGGGGCGAATTAAGGGACGCTTCGACGTGCCGCCCCTGTTGGGCAAAGCTACCATCATATTATGAGTGACTTCCATCGGTCCGATGGATTTTCCGGAAAAAACTTCACCCTGCGGGGTGACCAATTGTGGTGTAGGCATCCAATCGAAACTCCGCAGGCGACTCCAAGCATTGGGAGTCCCTTGCTCTAATCGTCTCATACTTTGATCGAGGACCGATTCGGCCCGCGCCAACCTTGGACCCAAGACCGTTCGCATCAGGGCACCCGCGCCTTGGAATTGCACTAAGGTGACCAAAGACTGCAGCAATAAATTGTCAACCGATTGAGGAGTTTGCAGACCGGTCCTTTGGCCTAAGCCGTGACCCAAGACGATCCCCCCATAGGTTCCTGCCAAGTGGAAATAGGGTGCGTGCGGACTACCGCGGGATAAATATTTAAAGGGTGAGCCCACCAGACGCAAGGAGCCTAGCAGCAGTGCGGTGGCCGCACTTTCGTGGCCCAATGCCTCCAAACCCCAATCCTCTTGATGTCCACCCAAAGTACGCAAGGCCTTAACGGTTCCGGTGAAGGCCAGGGTTTCCGAAGCCACTCCGGATAGGGTGGCCAGAGATCTCACCACGATGCCGGCACGGCCGGCTCCCACCATGGGTCGCAAGGCCATTAAACGACCGGCACGAAAGGCCAGAGATCCCACACCCATACCCATCAACATATAAGGATCGGTCACCCCGGTCACCGCCTGTCCGGTCCATAATTCCAATCGGGAACCCAAGGAGCCTTCGCCCTGATAAGGGGCCAATCGTTCCTGGGCCTGGTGGCGTAAGGTCAGCGGGGCTTGGGAATTTTCGGCAACACTTTGATAGATCTGCATGGCCATGGGCCCATGCTCACCACGCTCCAGATCTCCGGCCAGGGAAAGCAGATCGGAATAAAAGATTTGGGAGTCCTGCTCTTGGGCGAGGTTTTCGAGGGCATTAAAGGCCGGCTGCCATTGCTGTTGCAACATCTGAGCATGGCCGGAAGGCAATTGGGTCACGGCCTCTCGGAGGGAAAGGTGCGGCTGTTGGGTCCAGAGTTCACTGAGGGAACCGGAAGCCCCTTCGAGCATTCGAGCTACGGCCTGGTGACCGGAAAATCCCGATGATTCCCGAGCGGAAAAATAGGCACCTCGAAGTGAAGACTGGGGTGGTATTAAAGTCATGTTGTCCTGGAAAACCCTCCGACTTCCTTTACCCGGGAAACAGGTGGGAATTTCTTTATAATTTCAAGGGTTGCGCGCTTGATTCTCGGGCAAAGGGCCTAAAGGTTGCTATGGGAGCTCAGGTGGGGATGGGGCGTGCCTCGCACGGTAAAAAAGGAGGCATAGGGGTTATTGGCTCGAAATTCAACGTGCTCCGTATAGGGTGCTCGCCCGGCCAAGTCAAAGCCATCGGGGTCGGTGCCAGAGGGCGTATAGGCCTCGATCCAAGAGTCTTCCGCTACGATTAAATCACTGCGATCGATGATGTGAAATATTTTTGGATTTTGGATAGCCACGAAGTCCCGGCGCCTGCCGAGGAATTGTGCCAAAGTGGTGAGGTAATCCATGAAGATCGTTCCTACCCCGGGCAACATTTGATCGACTCGCAACCATCCACCGCTCACGAAATCCTCGCCTAAATGGAAGATGGCTCGGCCTTCCCTTTCTCCTTCTTGTAAAACCACCACCATG
>JAJFLL010000042.1 GCA_021772695.1 Deltaproteobacteria bacterium | reverse complement strand
TTTTCAGCCGACTCCCCAATATCTAAGCCCCCAACCCTAATTTACCACTCAAACCATATTAGGAAGAAAATGGCAAAATCCAGGTTGACCTAAACACGAACTATTCTTTGAAATGGGTAAGTGACAAGAGTATGTCGAGTTTTGAAAATTTGGGCCGCTATTCCTTAGGAAATTTTGTCCATTGGTCCAAATTGATTTCAAAGGCAGCAGCACCTAAAAAATTATTTTTGGTTTCACCTTCAATAAATCCAAAATTCTGGACAAACTCATAACCAATATTGGCCTTAAACTTTACCGGCCAATCTTCAAACCTATGGAGCCATTGAGTAGTGACTCGATAGCGATTTTCACTTGGATTATTTTGAACTACGAAAAAATTACCAATAATACCGCGGCTATCTGAATTGTTTCCCCAAACATCACTACTGCGGGATTCAAATGCCCCTCGAAATGTAAAAAGGTTTTGCGGATCATAATCCCAGTTGGATACCAAATATACGCCAAAGGCATCAGGCCCTAGGTTATCCCCGATTAAATATTGGTTTAAGGTGATACCCGAAGTAAAAACAGTATGGCGATACATGCGAAGACCGGTTTTATGATATTCTAAGCGAAGATCTACGTTCCCAGTATCAGTTATTCGTGGGAGGTTAATTCCGAAAATATATCCTGCATCCTGCCACCAAAACCTCTTGGTACCGTCAATCCCCTTGGTATCATCGAATATGGCCTCACCATAAATTTCCATACCCCTCGCCGGAGGAATTCTAAATCTAAAATCTAAACCACTCAATTTGTTTGAAAGACCCACAATGGTTCCTGGCGAAAAACCATAAAGATCCTCTACCCTTTGTTTGAATGATGCATGAGGTGACCCTTCTCCGCCTCCCTGAGCATAAAAACCAATGCCAAGTTCAAAAAAAGACAGGGGCTGAATGTTATATTTGTAACCTACTAGATAGGGATGAGGAAAGTTTTGCTCCGGGCCCATGTCGGCATAAAAAAAGGATGCTTTATGGGCACCTAGATATTTAAATACCCAAGGTAGTATTCCAGGAATATCGTTGGATATCTTTATCATATCCAAACCACGCGGATTGTTGGACAATAGCAGACCTGAGTCAAGCCCTTGGCCCCAAAACAAGTTGTCACGGCCAACTTGAATCTCAAAATTTTTAAAATTCAACTTCCCATATAGATTTAAAATATAAACATCGTTATCGTTGGGATTATTATTGGGGGTAATTCCTAATTGAAATCTAGGGCGAAAATATAAGGCAAAATAATCTGAGGCCCGAAGCCAATGGCTGGTTTCTACCGCTAAGTTATACCCTTCTACTAAATGCCGCCCTTGTTGATAATCCAGCAATGGATTTATGACTGCATTAATTTCGCCAATTCCATTGTCAAGAGGCAGTGGTTCGGAAGGGCTATTGGTAATCAACATGCCCGCATCAACATTTTCGACTCCATGAATGGAGTAACTTCTCTTTTTACCCTCTAGGGCCCCAATTTGGATCAATTCCTCTTGGTAATCCAATTTCAAGCGATTTAAAATTACCGTTATGTAGTCGATGCGTTTTTTTAATGAGTTTTTTTTCTTTTCAGGAGTTTCTGGATCAGCAAATCTATCTTCCAATTTTTGAAATTGAAACATGGCCTCTGCTGTGATGCGAGCGATTTCCCTCCGGGAAAAGGGTCGTTGACCCATAATAATTTTTTTCACTAGACCATGGCTGACTAACTTATCAATATCTCGATAGACGGGATCCAAAGTATCCACATTGACTGAGACTTGGGCCCAGGCGTTTGAGATGCAAGCCAGTGAAAATACGGCGAAAATAAGAATTGTGATTCGATAGATCATGGGCACTCGGCCCTACCCGTTGGTTCTAGGGGTGTCAAGGAGCTTCCATTGGGAGTTATTTTTGGGTTTTTGTAATTTTCTAAGGAATGACCTACATGTGATGAGGCAAGGGAATCCCACCAAATTTTGCCAACAGATCCTGATAAACGGCAAAGGGTTTGCCCTCTTCTGAGAATGGATTTTTAAATAATTTTCTCGCTTTCGCCTTGCTAAAGGCGCCTTGAATCATTGCATGGTACAAAATTTCCCCCAGCATATAACCTAGCGCATGTGAAACCCCGAAAAACAGATCATGATCTTTTACGAACTCCTCTGGGTCCGCCATGGATTTACCACGCCTTTCCAATTTTTTTATTTCTAAAACGGCCATAGCTATTTCTAAATCACGTTCCCGTTTCTCAGGAACACGGGCCCGTTTAAAATATTCAACCATGCTTTTAAAATCCTTTACTCGCAGACACTTTCTCTTCGAGTTGATAATTTTAGAGCCGAAAAACCCCATGGCCTCATGGAGTACATTGGCATAGAAGGCGTCCTCATGATTTCTTGGGAATTCGTCCCCGGCCACCAAATGGCGAATAAAATGACTGGCTTCTTCGGCGGCGTGGTTTAATGAAACATTGGCAAGGTAGACCCATTTTCTACGGGGAATATAATAACTTTCCGACAGGGACACTTGCCGTTTAATCTTTTCGCGTTCATCATCGGAAAATTCGGCATCTTCCTTTATGCGTTCTAGAAATGTCAGGTCTCCACAAGTGAAAACCTCAACATCGCCCTTGCTTTTTGGAAGCTTGATACCTAAAAATTTTGCTATTTGTTTCGCTAAATCGATAAAGCTATGTTTGGGATCTTCATAATCAAACTCCCCTTCCTCGTTTTCAAGCCAGTTGAGATAGGACTGCTGCCAGACAATGGGGGGTGTATTGATCAGGCAAAAACTTTTTTCATCTATTCTGACGATATCCACCTTATCTTCTAAATTTTCCGAAGCGAGCTTCCAATATATGGCCTCAGAATTTTGATAGATGAATAATTCTTCATCGGGATCGTAGAAATCCCCCATGGCTTTGGCCACTTTGGCAGGCAGATTTTCGGGGGCAATATGCAAGTCGCCCACAAATACCAGCATTTTATACCCAGGATGCTTGTCGGCAATTTCAGCCAGGGTCTGGGCCATGCCCTCATCTCTTTTTCTTAATCCGGCTCCGAAGGGTGCTGATTCCAAACCATATATATCGAGCTGATATTATCTGGCAAAATCAAAGATGGGTT
>JAJFLL010000041.1 GCA_021772695.1 Deltaproteobacteria bacterium | reverse complement strand
ATAATAGGCGGCCTGGGCGCGGTTGCCTGCCATTATCCCCGCGAGCATGGCACCTGAAGGAATAACTTTTTGGGTGACGGGATAAAGTCCGGCGAGACGTCGAGGCGTGCCCGCCAAGAGGGCCCCGTCAAAACCATGAAGTTTTTTTAAGGCCCCATGGCCGCTGAATCCACTTAATTTCAAGGCGCCCAATACCATGGCCGAGCCCAACAGTTCTTGTTGCACCTCCTGCAATTCCCAAGAAACATTGTCGCCAAATATTTGATGGGTCCCCTTCCCCACCAAGACAAAGGCGGGAACCTCGGCGATAAATCCACCCAGGGCCGCCAGGCCTTTTTGGCCCCACATCCCGAGAGATTCACCCACACCCCAGCGTTGCAACTGCCGCCAGGCCAGGGCCCTACCCCCTTGATAGGCCAAACCGGCGCCCACCATGCCGAGCAGCATGGCCGGGTCGGTAGTCTGTTCAAGCCAGTGATGGCTTAGATGTTCCAATCGGGAACCGGTGCTGGCACCTTGACCGCTAAGCCCGGCTAGTCCCGCCAGGGCCGCATCCCTTTGGGAGGCCAGTGATGTGTGGTCAATAATATCTTGGTAAATGTTACTCGCGAGAAAGAGTTCCCCATTTTTTTCCGCTTCTTGACCCAAATTATAGAGGTCAGACCAATAGAGTTCGGGAATTTGTTCTTGGCGCAGGGTGGCGAGCCGCGCCTTGGCCCAGGGTGTGATTTTATCTACGGGCAAACGGGCCCAAAGGGAGTCCATCTCTTGGATAGACGGGTGCCCTAGAGGTCTTGAAAGGTCTGATTGGAAGTCCGATGCAACCCGAGCCTTGGTGCCCTGCCCCGTGATCCTTGGATTCACGGCCTGCCTCCCCGGAATGAGACGATAAAACTCGGAATAAATAGAGCCGGGGTTTTCGCCCGTAAGGATATAAAGTTGTGGAGAATTCACCACGGGTCTGGTGAAGGATCAAGCGCACCCCCCCTGCATCAACATTGATAAATAAGTCAAAAGACTCATCAGACCAGTGCCAATTTTTAATCGCAGAAAGGTTCGCAGCTTCGACCTATTTAATTTTTTCTTCTAATACACCGTGGACCCAAGGCGATGGCGCCGAGCAACATCCCTAACCAAAACAGATGCGCTCCCGGTGGAGGTGTGGTTCCCAAGCTACAACCACTGCCGGATATATCGATGGTACCAGTGGCCACAACGGTAACAACCGCACTATCGGAATTATTATCTGGATTGGAGTCTTCGCCGCTAAAGGTCACCACAGCCGTATTGACAATTTCAGTGCCTGCCGTTGCCGTATTGATCGTCACAATGATCTGGATGGCGACCTGAGCACCGTTGGCTAAATCACCCAAATCACAAATCACCACAAGTCCCGATTGACTGCAAGAATCCGATGCCGAGACGAAGGTGACACCAGCAGGAAGCGTATCTTCAACGACCACATTGGGCGCAGCCTCGGGGCCTTCATTGACCACATTGATTTGGTAAGTGACTTGATCTCCCGATTCGACAGTTATTGGGTTAGCTGTCTTGGTCAGGGACAAGTCGGTAATGATGAGTTCGTAGGCCCCAATATCACAACCCAATCCACCATCGGCATTCCCGTCAAGAGGACGCGGCACGCCACGCTGGTCACGATTGATGGGATTTCCCGCTACGTCATTGCAATCGGTCGGCGCAATATGGTCCACGGCTGGGCTTTCCACTTGCAGGGCAATGGTTTGAGTGAGTCCGCCATTATTGGCCAAACCCAGGGAACTCAATAGCGGATCAGTCGCGGGCAAATCGCCCAAGTTGGTGTCGAGGGCACAGCTATCATCGGTGTCGAGGTTATTCCCCAAGGTCACCGGCATAGATCCCTGCTCATAGCCGCAGTCCGCCGGTACGTTATTCGAAACAATCGAATTGATCAGCTCTAGAGAATCGCCGTTGCCGTTAAAAATTCCGCCGCCCAGAGTGGTGGCAACGCCGAATTTAATTGTATTATTTGGCGGCGGTACCCCCAGAGCCGTATTACCGTCGACGGTCAAAAAGGAAAGTTCCAGCGCGCCGCCGCCACCTAATGCTCCTCCCAACTGCAGGGCCCCACCCGTATTGGCGGCCGTATTTTCGTTAAAAGTGCAATTGGTCACCCGAATGGGGTCATCCGGATCGGAGCAACATTGGTATAAGCCGCCGCCGGTTTCTGCCGAATTGCCGTTAAAGGTTGAGTTGGTCACCACTGCTGCAGGTCCACAACAGCTAAAGTATCCACCACCACTTCCTCGACCAGTATCAGAAAGCGGGTCAATCCCGGCCATGTTATTCGCAAAAGTTGACTCATCAATGACGGCCGTTACAGTGGCGCAGCAGGTAAACAAGCCGCCGCCGCGACCATTGGCGGTATTTCCCTCGAATATATTTCGGGTCAAAGAAAAGTTTGTGAAGGTACCGCAGCAACCATAGACGGCACCGCCATCTTCATCGGAATGATTGTTGCGAAAGGTACTTTCCGAAATTTGAACATCGAGATCCCCACTGCAACAAGTCTGAATGGCTCCACCTTCTGAGTTGGGATCTGTATCACTAGGGTCATTAAGCAATTGATTGCCATCAAAGGTGCTACGCTGCACATTCAATACCAAGGGTTCGCCACAGCACATGGCAATCGCCCCGCCTTGTGGAGTATTTGTCGCTCCCACCTCGGTTGCAGAGTTGTTTAGAAAGACAGAATCCAAAACATTGATGGTGCCGGGGCCGCCACTATGAGCTATGGCACCACCCGCGGGCGACCCGGTATTATTATCAATGACTTGATTATTATTGAAGGTCGTTTCGATAATATTGACGGTGGTGTCCAAGCCTGATCCGGACCTTATCGCTCCGCCCTGATCTCCGGCCGTATTCATGGAAAGGTTGGACTGAAGAATGTCGATATTCCCCCCGCTGCTTTGGAAAATTGCCCCACCATCTTCGACTGCGGCATTGCCCGTAAGATTACATTGCATGACGCTCAAATTTTCCTCTTCTCCCAAGAAAATGGCACCCCCGTTAGTTTCACTTCCTCCGGTTAAGGTCATGCCGGAAATAGTCAGGGTAATACTGGTCGCTCCACCATCTTCCACGGTAAAAATTCGACCGCCACCGGCAATGGAGCCACCATTGACGGTAAAATTGTCGGCACCTGTCCCCACGATGGCTAAATCTTGGGTAATGGTCGGAAGCACCGTTGCCAAGTTCACGGTACCATTCACATTAACCAATATATTGTCCATTCCCGGATTCGATTCGGCATCTATAATAGCCTGCCGCAAGGATCCGGTCCCGGCATCATCCGTATTGATAACACTGAAATCTAGGGCATAGAGAGAGGGGGTGGTGAGAAATAGGGTACACAATATTAAAAAACCTTGTTTCAAGGAGCTTTTTTTCATGGCGAACCTTTCCGAGGAAAATATAGATTTGCGGGCTAGATAAGCAGAGTTAAATAACAAATTATTATTCGGAAGCCAATAAAATACCCGAATCAACCTTTTCCTAAATAAAAGGCACTTATCCTAGCTGAAAATGAATTTCTTAAAAAATATTAAGAAGGTTTTAGTCACCCCAAAATGATGAAAATTGGCAAAAAGCATAAGATGGAAAAAATGTTGGCACTACCTAAGGACAACCTCTCAAAAAAACCACTTTTAAAGATACCAATGAAGTATGGGCTGCTCTAGTTAAATTAGTAACAGCTTCATCGATGATTTCAATGTTTGAAAAACCTACGACAACAAAAGGAATTATCGC
>JAJFLL010000005.1 GCA_021772695.1 Deltaproteobacteria bacterium | reverse complement strand
AGGGTCAAGGCGAATGGAAAATTTGGAAAATTTCGGATCAGGTCCGATTTTGAACGCTGGGCGAAAGGTGCTTGGACCCGAATCGTGGCGGGGTTGGTAATGTTGAAACTTTGTTCCAGGGTGTGAAAAAATTTTCGACTGGTATCGGAAAAAGGGTTTCCCCTGAGGGTGCCTAGCCAAATTTCATCCAGGCGGCGCGTTTGTGCCAGAGTGAAGGCATTTTTTAATAAAATTTGATTGCGATGGGGAATACCGACGGCCTTATCGGGGCTTTGATGACCGGGTACTTGTTCCGGATAAAAACCCCAGTGCAGGGGATGAAAATTTTTATAGGGAAAGGAGCGGATCTCAATAGGGGGGTTGTCTTTTGCAAAATGGAAACTGGAAATTTGTTTTAGAAAATGAAGTTCGGCTGCCTCCCAAGGAAATCCAAAGGCCACAAAGATCAAATGGGTGCGGATCTTGAGTTTCTTGGCTTCAGCCAATAGTAGGGCACTATCGAGTCCACCGCTCAGTAAAACGCATACTTGGCAAGGCATGACCTATTTTTACTTGATACTTCCAGGGTAAGCAACGGGCCATTTTCCTTGAAAGGTGACAAAGAGCGGTCTAACCTTTCGGCATGAAACTCAGGGGTGCCAAGGTGATGGTGACGGGGGCCGCGAAGCGGGTAGGGCGAGAAACCGCCCTCCAAATTGCGGCAGCCGGCGGCTCCTTGTTGATCCATTTCCATCGTTCCGAAAAAGCCGCGCGCCAATTAAAAGCCCGTATTGAAAAAAAATACGGTGTTCGGGTCTTTCTCGTGCAAGGTGATTTGGGAAGTTATGAGCAAATTGAGAGAATTGCTGAGCAGGCCTGGCAGGCCTTTGGCAATATCGACGTTTTGGTCCATAACGCCTCTACGTTTTATCCGACACCTCTGGGCAAGGTCAGTGAGGCTGAGTGGGACGATCTCTTTGCCGTCAATGCGAAGGCCCCATTTTTTTTAAGTCAGGACATTGGCTTACGAATGAAAAAACGGGGGCGGGGTAAAATTATTCACATCGCCGATTGGGCGGCCAAGCACCCCTATCAAGGGTATATTCCCTATTGCGCCAGTAAGGCGGCCTTGTTAGCGGTGGCTCAAGGTTTGGCGAAAAGCTTGGCACCACAGGTGCAAGTGAATTCCATCCTGCCCGGACCAGTCATGTGGCCCGATGATTTGGGAGAAAAGGTGAAACGGTCTGTGCTCAAACAAACTCCCTTGGCCCGCATCGGGTCTGCCGAAGATGTGGCCTCGGCGGTCAAGTTTTTCATCGAAGGAAACGATTTTATGACAGGATCTGAGCTCCATGTTGATGGCGGCAGACATATTGATTAGAGGTTGAATCATGTTTCAAGTGGTTAAAAGATTGGAATTTTGCTACGGGCATCGCCTGTTAGATTATGATGGGAAGTGCGCGCACCCCCATGGCCACAATGGTATCGTCGAAGTGGCCTTTGCCAGTGACCAGTTAGACAAACGGGGCATGGTCATCGATTTCGTCGACATCAAAAAGGAGGTACATGCCTTTCTCAATGAAGAACTCGATCATAAAATGTTGCTCAGAGAAGACGACCCGCTGGTTCCCTTGCTACAAGGTTTGAAAGAGCCGGTTTTCCTTATGCAAGAAAATCCCACAGCGGAAAATATTGCACGATTGATCTATAACTTTACCTTGTCCCGTGGGTTACCGGTGATTTCCGTGCGGCTCTGGGAGACATCCTCCTCTTACGCAGAATGTGGCAGCCAAAAACCTGTTCAAAAGGGGAGCCATTCATGAGTTTGTATTTTTCCCAAACCGACCTGAAGGTTTTTTCTATTCCCGATTTTTCCGGTCGTATGGGGGCACTAAAGGCCACCATTCGCCCCAAACTTGAGGCCATGGGAGAAGCCTTGGGTCCTGAGTTGATGAAAGTCTGGGGACAAGAGTTTTTTGCCCATACGGCAAAGCATATGCGACGCACCGTGAATCCGCCCGATGAGACCTGGGTGGCCTTCGGTCCCAAGCCGCGTGGTTATAAGGCGAATATCCATTTGGCCCTGTGCGTGGGTAAGGCCGGTCCTCAGGCGAGGGTCATTATGAAATCCGAATCCGAGCTTCGTTCGGCCTTGGGGAAGAACTTATTGGCCAACCGGGATTTTTTTAAAAAGCAAGGCAGCCGGTTTTCGGAAATCAAAAACTTTCTCAGTAAAGATGAATCGGGAGACGGCGAAACCGTCGAAGATTGGGTGGAATTTTTACAAGAGCAAGGCAGACGTTTGACACAGCTTAAGAGCGCTATCTTTGACGTGGGTTTTTCCTTGCATACGAAGGGTCCCAAATTTTTGGAGGAGGCTCTCACGGCATTTAAAACCTTAAGACCTCTTTATCAATGCGGCAGTACTCCAGGAGCAAAGCTTTCATGAAGATCTATACGAAACGGGGTGATGCGGGCCAGACTTCCTTAGTGGGTGGCGGAGATTTTTCTAAAGACCACCTGAGGGTGCATGCCTACGGTACGGTCGATGAACTGAATTCCCTCTTGGGCCTCGCCCTGAGTTATGAAGCGACTTCTGCCGAGCAAGAGGCATTATCTACGATACAGCAAGACCTCTTTGTTTTGGGAGCTGAACTGGCTACGGTCAAGCCTAGTGCCGAGGTCCAGAAAACATATCTGCAAGATCAGCAGATCCGAGGTCTTGAAAAGCAGATCGACCAATGGGAATCCGAGCTACCTCCTTTAAAAAATTTCATTCTCCCCGGCGGAGGCTTGGCAGGGGCCACCTTGCACCTAGCCCGCACGGTGTGCCGCAGGGCTGAACGCCTCTTGGTTGCCCTGCACCATCAAGAGGCCCAACGCCCGGTGGTGTTGCAATATCTCAATCGCCTTTCCGATTGGCTCTTCGTCTTGGCCCGCAAGGTCAATCTGGACTCCGATCAGGTAGAAACGCCCTGGCGGGGTTTGGATGGCTCCAAATCGTCTAAATAGACTAATTTTCAATCAAGATGTGATTATATTACCCACATTATGACGGTTTGAGGGCCATGCCGTCTTCGGACTGGTGATAAAATAAATAAGCATATCCTAGGCTTCCGTCCGATCCACTCAAAGTATCGTCCTTGGCACTACTTTTGCTTTAATAAGAGGGAAGTGGGGCGGCTCAAGCCCCCGTAAATAAAAAATGAGTCCCCGATTGGGATCCGGTCTCCCCTGTATCGGATCCGATCGATTTTTGGCCCGTCTCCTAGCCCCCCTTGGAGACGGGCTTTCCCCTTTTTAAAATTCCTCTCATTTTTAAATCCTTTTCATTTTTAATTTTCCTAAATTCGTTGACAGTGGTCGATGGTGCGGAACACAAAGGGCCATGCTGATACCCGTCCTGTTATTAATATTAGGAATTCTCATTTTATATTTCGGCGCCGAATGGTTGGTGCGCGGGTCTAGTCAACTGGCCCTGGCCTTTGGAATCTCACCCGTGGTGGTGGGTTTGACCGTGGTGGCCATGGGGACCTCGGCTCCCGAATTGGTAGCCAGTCTGCAGGCCCAGTTGGTGCAAGACGCGGGCAGTATCGTCTTAGGCAATGTCATTGGTTCGAACATCTACAATGTGGGATTGATATTGGGACTTGCGGCCATGATCGGGCCGTTGAAGGTGCATTCCGATATCGTGCGCCGCGAGACGCCAATCGCCATTGGTGCCAGTGTTTTGCTTTTATTGATGATGGGGGGCGGTACCCTCTGGCGCTGGGAAGGGATTATCCTGTTAGCACTCTTCATTGGCTATATTTTATTC
>JAJFLL010000040.1 GCA_021772695.1 Deltaproteobacteria bacterium | reverse complement strand
CTGTCCCGGCCAACCCAATTTGGGAAACGGTTATTTTGGTATCTACCACACCAAGGACTTTGGCACGAAAGGCGAGGTTACCTTAAAATATCCCACGACCCCTTCACTGGTGTGCCCTTAGTCCTTCGCTGATCTGGAATTGGAGAATTAGGGAAAATTTATCTACCCTTGATTTCCTCCACCAAGGTACCATCAGCCATTTTCTTTAAGGTGGATCGGTCCACCTTTCCTATTGAATCTCTAGTGCTAGTTACGGCATAATGGCCGGACGTATCGGTAGCTGGGAGTGAAAGGAAAATCATGCGAAAAATTTATCTCTCTTGGGCGATCTCCCTGGCCTTATTTGCCTGGACCACAGCCGCCTGCACCACCACCTCCTCCTCCAATCTCCAGCCCGAGGAAAGCGGCGGCGCCGTGACAGCAGTGTTTGAAGACGGCATAGAATCCAACGACGCCAATGGGCAAGATCCGGGTCCGGGTACCGACAGAATCGAGCTCGTGCTGGAGGGGCGGCCGGAGAATCCCGACGACGTTGATGATCCGGAAAACCGCACCGAAGGCGGCGGAAACAGCAGCGGTGTCATGGTGGCGCAGATCACTTCCAAGTCCCAATTCGCTCAGAAGGTCGTGCATAAGCCCCTCAGCCTGGGAACAGATTGCGGCCCTTCCACGGTCTTGGCAGAAGGTTCCACCGACGAGGCCGGCAAAGTAGAAATCTGGCATATGTCTGTTCCCCAGAGTTGCACCATTCATTTTACCCGCAAGTATAGCCCCGCTCCCTTTTGTGTGATCTCCTCCACGAAGGAATTTTTGGTGGTCACGCAAACTGAAGACTATCTGGCTTTCTCCAAACCAGACATGAGTTCCATCGACCACGCGCAGGCGATATTCTATCATTGTAAATTTCCGAAAGCCGAAGGGGAATGATCCGGAAATAATACTTTTTTGCTTCCCTCGCTATTCACCATCCTCAGTTAGGTAAGGTCAGCAAGTATCTTAAAAGTTGGACCGATCTCCACATCAACCTAATGACCCTCATCAACAATGATCAGAAATTTTGCGGGATCGTGGGCTAGATTGACAATGGATATCACACCGATTTAAAGGAAGAAGATGAGGTCAAAAACCTTCGGGACTTGGGTTTTTTTTGGTCACAAATTCTATTTTTACGCCAAGACCTTAGGCGGCGCTTCTGTTGGAAGCTCCCATTTCTTGAAGTGCCGTTTGAATCACCTGGTATACCATTTCGCTTAAACGAAGCGATTCTTGCTCTAATTTAGTACGATCAAACCCACTCACCTTGATGGGTGGCAAAATCTTTACGCTCATCTTGGATTTTTCGGTAAGTAATATGGAATGCTTCGGTACGGCGTGTTCACTCCCATGAATGGCCATGGGTAAAATATCTCTTCCCGTTTCAATGGCAATGCGAAATGCACCCGGTTTAAAACTTCCCATTTTACCGTCTTTCGAACGAGTGCCCTCAGGAAAGAAAAATACCGAGGAACCCAGACCTAACCATTCCCGACAACGTGCCAAACATTTTTCTCGACTATGGGGATCCCCTCTGCGGATCGCAATATAGCCGTTTAGCCTCATGTTCCAACCCAATAAGGGAACCTTAAACATAGATGCCTTGCTGACCCATTTAAAGTGAAGGAAGGTTCTGAAAATTACTAAAATATCTACGATAGATTTATGGTTGGAAACCATCACATAAGGATTTCCCCGTACCAGGTTTTCTCGACCAGACACCTGGACTGTCCAGAATGGATTCGTCCAGACGTAAAGACTCGCCCAAAAACAGGAGTACTGCTGCAAAAATTTTCGATTGGGGTCGAAGGGGATAGAAACCAAACGAATGATCAAGGCACCGGCAAAAAACACCAAGCTGGTGAGAATAAAAAAACTCCAAAAGGAAATATTTAAGATATAAATCAAGATTCTCATTTTTGGCTATTATCGCTGGGCCTGCATAATGACAAGTGCCATTACTATCGAAACATTCCAGACTTAGACCTTGGTTAATTTTTAAGAAAAATAACAATAAAACTAGTAATTTTAAATAGTTATAACCTTTTACCTTTTAAGGGCCCTACCATAGGCGGTCGGAAGGTAAAAAGTTGGGACTCGCACATTGCACTTTTTCAATAACTTGGTGTAGTTAGCCCCTCCCATGCAGCGCTCACAGCAAATTGAACGAATGAAAAGTGATAGCTTTGATCTATTGGTCATCGGTGGCGGCGCCACTGGCGCAGGCATCGCCCTAGATGGGGTAACCCGAGGACTAAAGGTAGCCCTGGTGGAACGGGATGACTTTGCATCCGGAACCAGTTCCAGGAGCACCAAGTTGATCCATGGCGGAGTACGCTATCTTGAACAGGCAGTGCTGAAGTTAGATAAAGATCAATATCATTTAGTCCGCGATGCCTTGGCCGAGCGAGCCACCTTATTAAAATTAGCTCCCCACTTAAGCCAACCCATCGCTCTTTTAACCCCCCTGTATTCCTGGTGGATGGTTCCCTATTTTAGAGTCGGTTTAAAAATGTATGACTGGCTCGCGGGAAAACAAAATTTACGGCCCAGTAAATTTCTAAGCAGAAAAGCCGCCTTGAAAAATTTCCCCATGCTTAAGGCCAAAGGTTTGTGCGGTGGGGTTTTGTACTATGATGGCCAGTTCGATGATTCTCGCATGAATGTCACCCTTGCCATGACTTCCCTTGATCATGGTGGCGCCGTCGCCAACCATTTATCCGTGGTAAAGTTACTAGAAGAATCCGGCAAACTCGTCGGCGCCCGCATAAACGATGAATTTAGCCATGAAGAATTTGATTTGTGTGCAAAGGTAGTGATCAATGCGACAGGGCCTTTTGCCGACACCATTCGCCATTTAGAAGATCCAGAAGCCAAGCCCCTTTTAAAGGCCAGTTCAGGCATCCACATTGTTTTGCATAAAGATTTTTCGCCTCCAGCTACGGGATTATTAATCCCTAAGACCGAAGATGGCAGAGTATTATTTCTATTGCCATGGCTAGGACATACCCTGGTTGGCACCACCGATAACCCCGCCAAGGTTGAAGTGAACCCTAAGCCCAGCGAAGCCGACATCGATTATATTTTACGGCATCTAAAAAAGTACTTTAACATTCCGGTAAAACGAAAAGACATCCTGGCCACTTGGTCGGGTTTAAGACCTCTAGTCTCAGACCCCAAGGCCCACGATACCGCAAAACTTTCCCGGGACCATGTGGTCCATGTTGGACCCAAGGGGCTTATCACCATTACCGGCGGCAAATGGACAACCTATCGAAAAATGGCCGAAGATGCCGTCAATCAAGCCATAAAATTGAAAAGGTTATCGACCCAAAAAAGTTCACAAACCCAAAACACCCTCCTCAGAGGGGCTGCAGACTACTCCGGGAAACTTCCCGAAGCATTGCAAAAGAAATTTGGCCTCGATTCCGACATTGCCTTCCACCTAGCCAGGGCCTACGGCGGCAAAGCGCATGATGTGGCTGAATATTGTCTCAAGGGTTATGAAAAACGCTTGGTTGCCAACCATCCATATATTGAAGCAGAAATTCTATATGCAGCCCATGAAGAAATGGCCATGACCGCTGTCGATTTGCTAGCCAGGCGTACCCGATTGACCTTTCTAGATGCAGCCGCCGCCAGAAAGGCATTGCCAAGAGTGATTGAATTATTATCTCAGATCTTTACCTGGGATCCCTCCAGGCGTGAAAGTGAAACCAAGCGTTTTTATCAATACTTGGATCACGCCCCCGTGAAGGTTCCCTCAGCCGCATAAAAAAAAACGGCCTAGGAACCTAAACTCCCTCAACCCATATTTTTTTTGGAGCAATGATGGCAGAGCAAACAATTACACAATTTATTGATAAGCATTATTTGCATTTTAATGCGGCCGCCCTACGTGAAGCCGCCCAAGGCTACATGACCCACCTTGAAAAAGGCGGCAAGATGTTCATCACTCTGGCGGGAGCCATGAGTTCCGCAGAATTAGGCAAATCCCTTGCGGAAATGATTCGGCAAGACAAGGTCCACGGCATCAGTTGCACCGGGGCAAACCTAGAAGAAGATCTTTACAATCTAATTGCCCATGATTTTTACGAGCGGATTCCCAATTATCGGGATCTCACCCCTAAAGAAGAAGAAGAGCTGTTGAATCGCTGTCTCAATCGGGTCACCGACACTTGCATCCCTGAAGAGGAAGCCATGCGGCGCTTGGACCGCCCTTGTCTGGAATTATGGCAAGCCGCCGAGGCAAAGGGCGAACGAATATTTCCCCACGAAGTTTTTTACCAACTGCTCCGATCCGGGACCTTAAAAGAACATTATCAAATCGACCCCAAAGACAGTTGGATGATGGCCGCTTGTGAAAAAAATCTACCCATATTTGTTCCCGGCTGGGAAGATTCTACACTAGGCAATAATTTCGTCGCCGAATTTTATAAAGGCAGGGTCAAAAATCCCACCACCATTCGCAGCGGACTGGAATATATGATCGAATTGGTCAAATGGTATCGAGAAACCAGTGAAAAAAATTCGATCGGCTTTTTTCAAATCGGAGGTGGCATCGCCGGTGATTTTCCCATCTGTGTGGTTCCCCTGATTCGTCAGGACCTCAAACAGGAGTGCGAACTATGGGGTTACTTTTGCCAAATCAGCGACTCCACCACCAGCTACGGTTCCTACAGTGGGGCGGTCCCCAACGAAAAAATTACCTGGGGCAAATTGGGCATTAAAACTCCGAAATACATCATCGAATCCGACGCCACCATCGTGGCTCCCCTGATGTTTGGGTATATTTTGGGGTGGTAGTTTTCTATTATTTATAAAAAAGAACTAATATTAAGAATAAATAATAGAAATTTTGTGGGTATATTTTATAAATCATAGCGATATCATACACTTATCTTCATTTTTCTCATTGGCCTCTAAGTTGCAATTCCTTTAACCTACGGACCCTTTGGTGTGGGTCCGGAATTGGAGGATCCCATGGCCGCTAGTCCCATTTCCCAGCAAAACTCGCCTTATTTGGAGCGATACCTTTCCGACCAACCTAAGTCTCCATCCCCAGACTCTGGCACTTCCGAAACCTACGAGGAGTTTTGGCAAGAGGACCTTGGACTAGCTGATGCTGAAGCTTACACTGAAGTAGAGTCCGAAGATTTTGCCAACGGTCGTCCCGAAGACTCGGACCTATTGGCCCAATTAGAAGGCGACCTCCCTGAACTCGCCGATGACGGTCAATACGGTATCCATGAATGGGTCACTGAAGAATTAAACCACCTCAAGTCCGAAATAGCAAAGACCGACGCCTTCATCGTCGATCCCCAGGCAAAAGAGACGCTTCTCAAAAAGATAGAGAAATTTGAAAAGAAAGCGGGACTTGCCGGCAGCGAAGACCAATTGGAAGCGGAATTTGAGGCCATAAGCAATGATTTTGAGGAACAGCGCGTTACTTTAGAATCTCAATACAATAAAGAATACGGCGCGATTAAAAATCTTACCGATTTTATCAATCAAGACAGAACCGACGAACTTTCTTTGGAATCGGTCTTGGCCACGTTGGAAGAAAATGGACTTTCAAAAACCCAGGTAAAAAACCTGACGTATCCTCTGAATACTCAAACTTCAAAAAAGTTATTCGCAGCCTTAAAGGCCATGGATCCCCAACTAGAAAACCTCTTAAGCGAAAATCCCAACAATCCCTTCGCCGACCCAGTCAAACAACGACTGACCAGTGCCCTAAACCAATTATTTCCCGAAGTCTCTCTGGCAGATACCGTGCATCTCGATAACTTTATTACTGCTGCCGTTGATATTTCCTGGCCAACCAATGATGAGATACAATCCCAATTAGGGCGGGACCACGGTGGTAATAGCATTGATAATAATTCCCTCAATAGTGAAGCCAATGCTGTGGAGCAGGTCATGCGCCAGGCCATGGAAAGCGGCGATTTTTCCAGTGAAGGCGTCTTGAAAGATCGGCTGTACAATACCGATTGGGACGGCGGAAATTGGGATCGCGGCAATAAAGGTAATGCCTTCCGACGTTGGTTAGGTGCCATCTATGGGGCCGCGGACAAAAATCCCGCTCTATTTAAGGCCATGCTCAAGCAGCACCTGCCAGAAAATATCTTGCGACAAATTCAGGAAATCTTTCAGGATGGCGGTCATCACGATTTGAAGGCCGGAGATTTGTTAAATACCGATTCGATTCGAAATACCTTGGTGGAAGTCCTCGACATGCCAGCTATCGATTAGTTTTCTCAATAGATTCGGAACTCAATCGATCTCGATAAACTGCTTGGGAAAGGGTACTACTACCCCGTCGTAGCCATGGGTAGACAAGGTATTGGCCAAGGCTAAGCTTTGTTCCTCGTCGCCATGCACGATGAAGATTCCCTTTAGCTCCTTGCCGCATTGCTCTACAAAATCCAATAACTCCCCTTTATCGGCATGAGCAGAAAAGGAATTGATGACTTCGACCCGGGCATTGAGTTCCCGGTCCACTCCAAAAATTCTCAATTTTCTTTGGCGTTCCACGATGCGCCGCCCCAAGGTATGTTTGGCCATAAAACCAATGATCAAAATGGTATTATTGGGATTTCCCATATTGTTTCTAATATGATGAACGATACGTCCGCCTTCACACATGCCCGAAGCCGAAATAATGATCATGGGATCTTCACGAGTGTTGAGGGCCATGGATTCCTGCACCGAGGTGATGTATTTCAAATTGGCATGCCCGAAAGGGTCTTTCCCTGACTCAATGGTTCGACGAACTTCCTCATCAAAACAATCGGGGTGAACTTTAAAAATATCGGTCAACCGCACACTAAGGGGAGAATCCACATAGACGGGGATTTTAGGGATTTCCTTCTCGCGAAATAACTGGGCGATCAAAAAAACCAGTACTTGAGTTCGTTCTAATGAAAAGGAAGGAACAATGATTTTTCCCCTACGTTGATAAGTCTGATTGATGACTCGTGAGAGCTCCTTTTTCATATCAGATACCGGCTCATGACTGCGGTCTCCGTAAGTGCTCTCCATAATCAAATAATTGGGCCGCACCGGAATCTCGGGGTCATTCGATAAGGGCATATTCTTGCGCCCCAAATCGCCGGTAAAGGCAATTCGGGTTTTTCCAGACTTGGTTTTGACGTCTAATTGAATAATAGAAGACCCTAAGACGTGGCCGGCATCTAAAAATTTGGCCCTAATTTTAGGTGAGACATCAAATTCCCTTCGATAATCTACCGAGACAAATTGGCTGATGGCCTTATGTACGTCGTGCTCCTGGTACAAAGGTTCCACCGGTCCTAAATCAGGATCATAAAGGTTATTCCGGTTGATAAACTCGGCGTCTTGCTCTTGTAAATAAGCCGAGTCTCTAAGCATTACAGAACAGAGATCGCGGGTCGCGGGGGTAGAATAAATATTTTGATCAAAACCCTTTTTGGCAAGACTGGGAAAATTACCGGCGTGATCAATATGAGCATGACTCAATAGGGCCGAATCAATCATATTGACATCAAAAGGAATGGGTAAAGAACGATTTTTTAGATTGGCTTCCCGGCGGTGTCCTTGAAAAAGTCCGCACTCTAATAACAGGCGATGGCCTTCGGTTTCAAGTACGTGCATGGAACCCGTGACGGTTCGCACTCCCCCTAAAAAAAGCAGCCTCAATAAATTATTTCTCCCAAGGCTTATTGATTCATGGAATCTAGGAATTCCCGGTTATTCTTGGTATGCGAAATTTTATCCAACAAAAACTCCATAGCATCGACGGAGTTCAATGGAGCCAGCAACTTGCGCAGAATCCAGACCCGATTGAGCACCTCGGGTTCTTGTAAAAGTTCTTCACGCCGCGTGCCGGATTTATTGATATCGATAGTAGGAAATACCCGCTTTTCCATGAGTTTGCGGTCCAGATGGGCTTCCGAATTACCGGTGCCTTTGAACTCTTCAAAAATAACTTCATCCATGCGGGACCCAGTATCAATGAGAGCGGTGGCAATAATCGTTAAGGATCCGCCATGTTCGATGTTTCGGGCCGCACCAAAAAAACGCTTTGGTTTATGCAAGGCATTGGAGTCCACACCACCGGAAAGAATCTTTCCTGATGGCGGCACCACCGTATTATAGGCTCGAGCCAAACGCGTAATGCTGTCGAGCAAGATCACCACGTCTTTTTTATGCTCTACCAATCTTTTAGCCTTCTCTATGACCATTTCGGCCACTTGGACGTGGCGGCTCGCTGGTTCATCAAAGGTGGAACTGATGACCTCACCATTGACGCTACGCTTCATATCGGTGACCTCTTCGGGTCGCTCGTCGATCAATAATACAATGAGTACGCACTCAGAATTATTGGAGGTAATGGAATTAGCGATGTTTTGCATCATCATGGTTTTTCCCGTTCGGGGAGCCGCCACGATAAGAGCCCTTTGACCCTTGCCAATTGGCGCAATCAGATCCATCACCCGAGCGGTATAATTCTTGGGATCTAACTCCATATTCATCTTTTCATCGGGGTATAGGGGAGTTAAATTGTCGAAGAGGATTTTGTCCCGTGCCGACTCCGGGTCTTCAAAATTAACCGATTCCACCTTCAATAGAGCGAAATATCGTTCCGACTCTTTAGGGGAGCGAATCTGTCCCGAGATGGTGTCCCCGGTGCGCAGGCTAAATCGGCGAATTTGCGAGGGAGAAACATAGATATCATCGGGACCGGGCAGATAATTATAATCGGGTGCCCGTAAAAAACCGAAGCCATCGGGTAGGGTTTCTAAAACCCCTTCGCCAAAAACCATGCCGCGCTTTTCGGTCTGGTTTTGTAATATGGAAAAAATCAATTCTTGCCGGGTCTGACCCGCGGCATTTTCCACGGCGAAATCCTTGGCCATATGGACCAAACCGCCGATTTCCATTTCTTTTAAATCTTTTAGGTTAAGGAAGTTGCCACCGCCGTTCGGATCTTCGCCTTCCGGAACGTCCTTTTTGGGA
>JAJFLL010000039.1 GCA_021772695.1 Deltaproteobacteria bacterium | reverse complement strand
AGGTTGGCGATGAAGTCTGCCGAATGGGTAGCCGACCGGGCCGTTGATCAATGGGGCCCTGCCGATACTTCAAGCGAGGTTTTCCAAACGGTCGATGGCATCATGAAATACCTGAAGTGGTATGAATAAACCCTTATTATTATAGAAAAAAAGGACTTTCCTCTTTTTCCAACCACCCACGGGGAGACGTATGGTGACCCTCGCCTATTAAGGACTGGAAAGAAGAAATTGGGGGACGGAGCTCTGGAATTCCGCCCCCATAACCAATTTTTGTTTCTGTTTGAGAATCATGCAAATTCAGGAATTTTTTCCCCATTCCTTTCATCGGAATATAAATGAAAAACTAAATTGTTTAAAATTTTTTAAAAGTTGGCATATGCACACTATTGGCACCCTTTTTGCTTTTTCTATTTATTGAACAACGAGGGGTCTAATATGGAAAATGGAAGAGGTTTGCCGGTAAATCAAGATTTCTACACCGCGGCTGAGATTCAACAGAGAATAGATTTCGTTAAACAACTCAACCCAGCCCAACCCATTAAAATTCAATTAATTGACAAGGGGGAACAAAGGGTCATTGAGTTCCAAGATGGGCTTATTGTTCAATATATGGATCGGTCGGGTAAAGCGATTGCCTGTTGTGAACAGAAGGTACACGAATTTATATATTCGGGTGACTGTGCTCAAATTGGGCTTGTGGAACCTCAGCCATACTACAGAAATTTTCTGTGGAAATATCGTTCAACAAGGGCTTTTAAAAATCAAGAAACACAGATTGGAACCATTAGCATTGGTCCAGACTATGTTTTTCACCCATCTGTTAAAAGTGGTCTAAGAATGGAAAGGTTTATTATTTACGATAAGGATACATTTAGCCCAGGATTAATAGAGTCTTTTAAAGAGAGCCCTCTTACTTTTTATGAGGATAGAACTCTCCAAAATGGGATTCGGTCCTTGGCTGATTATTATCAGGCTCAGGCGACAGATTATGCCCTGTGGGATGGAGTCCTCTTACCCTATTTGCGGGGTAACCAGGACCGATTTTATTCGAAAATAAAATCCAGAGGGATTCCAGGCTCGAACAGCCCAAAGCTTGAGGCTATTGAAAGGTTTATTAAGAACCTTAAATATCTAACAAATAACTACCTACAGGTGAAAAGATATTTCCCGACTATGTTTGATAATAGTAGAATCTTTCCAAGAAAAAGAGTGGAAACCAAATTTCCAATTTATGAATGTGAAACTCCGGCATCGGTTTCTTAGAACCAACCCGTAATTTAATTTTTACCATTCTTTTGAGAAAGGTCTTCCAACATCTTTGGATATGTAAACCCGAATGGGGCCAAACCATTGCGGTTTGAGTGCGTTCGGACGCACCCCCCCCACCCCCCTTCAGGTACCATTTAAATAGTACCAAAATGACCATTAAAGAGATTTGCCTTAGCTAAGATATTATTTTTATTAGGTGTGAAATATAGACTTTGCTCTACGAAACCAAAGGTCGCATGTTCGACGCGGAACAAATTAATGACTCGAGCCGCAGGCGAGAGACTCATCCGCGGCCCGGTCCCAAAGGGACTCGGGCTATCATGCTGGGCGCGCTTTTTTTCTTTCGTAATTTACCAAGCTAGGAAAAAGAACGGGCATTTTACCCGGCAGCATTACGTGGGATACCCGTTGCGGGATGAGAATGAATACCGCGAATTAAAGAAGCTATGAGTGAGGATTTAAAATTGACATCTGTTACCAAGGTATTCATCTCTGTTTTAAAACTCATAGGCCCCTAGATCACAAATAGGGCCTATGGGAAGTCCCCGTTGGTCTTCGGTAATGGCGGTTTCGATGAGTCCATCGCCGTCCCGATCCGCGTAACAGATTGCCGGGCCCGCATCGATCGCTGGACTGCCTACTAATAGGGCTCGCGTTTTGGTAGGCCCGCCATAGTTGGCCAAGGCATCGAGTAAGGGCATGGCCGAGAGTGTAAAACCACAACTCACACCGCCCTCTAGATTATTGCCAAGCCCCGAAATGGTTCCTCCGGCTACTGCGGTGCAATCCTGATTCCCATTATGCTGGGCCACGATGGAATCCCCCACCTGAATATTTCCCCCACTGGTATACAAGCCATGGCTACCGGGTATTGAATTTGCTAACCGTTGATCAGCATAAAGAGGTTTTAAAAGAATACGGAAAATGCTGGTGGGGACGAATGAGTTCCATCGGTAGAGAGCGCGCAGAGGCTTTGATAGCGCAAATTGAAACTGGTGTGGACACCTATGCTTTTCTTTATAGTATTCGGGTCCCCAAAAAGGTCCATGAGGATATGGTTTTGTGGTACCGAGCCCCATTACTCGGTATTTCGGTAGGAGATCCTGAAAATCGCCAATTGATCCCAGAATCGTATCGAGATAAGCAGCTAGGATGCGCCTTTCTTATAGGGGACATTGAGCTTTTAGACTACCCGGCCGGGGAAACCCCAAAGGTCCCAGGCCAAGCAGCAGTCCGCTACGTTGTTGTTAGGGGAACTCCCATTCCTGAGCACCATTATTTACATTCTGATCCCAATCAAAGAATAGCAATTACCGCTAGAAGTGAACCAACTGAAGGTTCATCAGCCCCTGAAACTCAGATATTACGGGAAAACTGTGGCGATCTCCAAAATAGGGTCATCGACCTTCAAGAAGAAGTCATCAACCTACAGAATGAAATAACGGATCTCAAATCATATAAAGACTTTTATGATCGTATAATTTCGACTGATTATTTATTTTCTTCTGAAGGCTTCCTAGAGAATTGGTTAGCAAATAATATTCATAAGATACTCCCAGAATTTGAAATTATTGACAGGCAGCCAAAGGCAAGTTGGCCAGGTGGTAAATTTGGCCGATTAGACCTACTGGCAAAAAATAAAGAAACCAATGACATTGGCATCATTGAGGTTAAAACGAGAAAAAGGAACCAAAAATCAGGGTATGATCAGTATGTCCGTTACTCGACATGGGCTAGACAGAATCTAGACTACTTAAAAGAGAAATATAGGAATTTCAATTTAAAGCCAACCGAAGACCTGGATTTTATAATAATCACGGATTTCGTGACCGATGAAATGAAAGCAATTTGCAAAGATCATAAAATAATATTGATCTACATTATTGGAGGTTTATCTTTTGAGAGATTAGTTTGATTTTGGAAGTCAATGGGATCTAGAATTAAGGTGTGATTTTTAAATAAATATATCGTATTGGGATAAAAGATTTAATTATAATCCAAATCATTGTATTTTATTTCCGAAGCAACCCTATTCCCTTGGAAATTCTTTTTTAACTGCACCACTACCGAAATGACAGAACGGGCGTATTCCAAAATATGGACACGATCTATTCCTAAATCGGCCTGCATGACAATTAGAGCCAATTGCTTCTAGGCCAGTCGGGGATTGTCGGCGGGGATGGTGACATTTTGGATTCTCGGGATCCTTATCTTGCTGGCCTCCCAAGTTTTTGGGCTGTTGGGGTTCTACCTTTCGGAACGAGTATTAATGATCTGATCGGCGGAACCACCCTCAACGTCCTGAGGATATTTCTGATTGTGGCGAAATATTTTTTTAAATCCACAAAGGGGAATTATTTTTTAATTAATAGGTATGCCCTACCGTTTTCTCCTGAATTCCCATGGCGGGATGGAATTTGGATCCACCCACAAACCAATCTTCCGCTCCTTGGCTTTCTCTTGTAAGGCGGGCAATGAGGGATCTTTATTATAGCGCGGATATACCCAGGCCATCCCGAACCAAACCATATCCCGACTCACATCCTTCCAACCTACCTTGAGAGCGGCCACGGTGCGCCCATAGCGGTCGATGGTAACGACATCTACCGTCACCTGCTTCCAATACACCAATTTGGATAAGTGCTGCTTCGCCCGCATCCCGAATGCCTGGGATCGCTCAGGGGCATCGATATTGGCGAGCCTGATCTTGATGGGTTTCATGTCGTGTAAGACCGTCACCGTATCCCCATCGGTCACCCCAACGACTTTTGCCTTTTATGAATCCTCGGCAATGGCCGTACATGGCAATGTGAGGATTAGAATTAGACTTGAAACTGCAATAAATCTCATTCTAACCGCATTTTCCAATAAATTACCCGTTTGTAAAAGATTGATTTTAATAGAATGGAGATTGGGCTAACCGCACTTTTTTACATTATGTGCGGTTAAAAATGGTCCTCATTCTAATTAAACTTCAAAAAATTTATAGCTTATTTTAGGCCCTCGTATGAATCTTTACCCTTGGAGCTATATATATTGGTTACGGAGGTAATTTCCGACTCCACCCCCAGCTTTTACTTCAAAGGATGTTCCACCAGCACCTAAAATTTCTTGCTTGGGATAATCGGAAATTCCTCACTTCTCTCTTAGAGAATCGATTGGATAGCTAATATCTGGTTGCCTGTGAAATGCAGGATCCCCCTGCCCCCTCTCTCAACCTCTTAGGATGTTAAGATATTTCGTTTCGTTAACAATTTCTTTAATATTTTAAATAACATATAGGAGGGTTTCGACACCCCACCTGAAT
>JAJFLL010000374.1 GCA_021772695.1 Deltaproteobacteria bacterium | reverse complement strand
ACGCCGGTACCTTCGGCGGCAGGCTTCAGCACGACTCGTGCGGCACCATAGCGTCCGATGATTTCGTGAGGGATCGACCCTTTGATAACCGGCACCTTCACCATCATCTTTTTGGCGCGTTCACCGGCCTTGCGGATCGCTTCTGGAACTTCTTTGGCCTTTCCAAGACCTACACCCACTCTTCCTTTTCCGTCACCGGCCACAACTAGGGCACTGAAGCTAAAACGACGTCCACCTTTGACCACTTTGGCGACCCGGTTCAGACTGATCAAACGATCATTAATGTCAGATTCGGGTTTTGCGTTTTTTCGAAATTGTTTTGCCATAATTAAAACCTAAGTCCGGATTCTCTGGCAGCATCAGCCAAGGCCTTGACACAACCATGGTATAAGAAACCGTTTCGATCGAAGACAACAGCCTCGACCTTCGCAGCTTTGGCCCTTTCACCAATTTTTTTTCCAATTATTCCGGCATTCGCTTTGTTGCGACCCGCTTGAGCGTTTTCCTTTTCGACCGTGGAAGCCGCAGCAAGGGTAACGCCTTTAGTATCATCAATGATTTGCGCATAAATATGTCGTCGGCTGCGAAAAATGGTCAAACGTGGACGTTCTGAAGTTCCAAAAATCTTCCGACGAATGCTCTTTTTGCGATGTAACCGTCCTTCAGTTCTTTTTAGGACCATAACCTACTCCTATTTCGCGCTGCTGGCCGATTTACCAGTCTTACGCAAAACAACTTCATTGCTGTACCGTACTCCCTTACCCTTATAGGGTTCTGGAGGCCGAATCTTTCTGATATCAGCGGCAGTTTGCCCTACCTGCACTTTGTCATATCCGGTAATTTCTACGTGAGTTTGTTTATCAACTTTCACCTGGATCCCATCAGGAATAGGAAATTCAACAGGGTGAGAAAATCCTAAATTCAAATTTAAGACCTTTCCTTTCACCTCGGCGCGATAACCCACGCCTTGAATATCTAACTCCTTTTTAAACCCCTGAGAAACACCCAAAACCATATTATTGATCAGACTTCTCATTAGACCGTGCAATGCCCTCGACTTAGGCTCGTCGTTTTTGCGAGTCACTAGAACTTCTTTGTCTTTCAGCTCTACGGTAATTTCTTCATGCATCGATTGCGATAATTTACCTAGAGGACCTTCAACGCGAATTTGATCGTTGTCTAAATTAATTTTGACCTTATCAGGAACCGCTACAGGTTGTTTTCCAGTACGTGACATAAAAATATTACCAAATGTTTAGTAAGTGTTCTCCGCCCACTTTCATTTCTCGGGCTTTGGCATCGGTTAAAATCCCTTTAGGAGTAGACAACACCGAAATTCCGGTACCGCTAAATACCGGTCGAATATCTTCATATCCCAAATATACCCGACGTCCGGGGCGACTAACGCGTTTTAAACCTTCAATGGCCGGCTTTTTCTCAAAGTATTTCAGGTGTATCCGTATTTTGCCTTGCCCCTTGTAATCAGCGAGATGAAAATCGCGAATATAGCCTTCACTTTTAAGAATTTGGGCTAGGGCTTCTTTAATTTTAGAAGCTGGCACTTCGACAATTTCGTGGCTCTTTGCCAAGGCATTGCGTACCCGGGTTAACATGTCTGAAATGGGGTCAGTCATTTTTATCTACTCCAAAAACTTTCTACCAAGACGATTTAGTCACGCCCGGAATTTCGCCCTGACGGGCCAATTTTCTAAAACAGAGCCGGCACATTTTAAATTTTCGCATGAAGGCTCGTGGCCGGCCACATAGAGGGCAGCGATTATAGCCCTGAACTTTAAATTTTGGTTTCCGTTGGGCTTTCACCCGCATCGAAGTCTTAGCCATGGTTAAACAACCTTTATTAATTCCTGAAGGGCATCCCTAAATGTTTTAACAAAGCCTTACCTTCTTCATCGGTCTTGTCCGTAGTTACAATTGTGATATTCATACCCCTGATCTTGTCAATTTTATCGTAATTGATCTCAGGAAAAATGATTTGTTCCGTAATTCCTAATGAGTAATTGCCATGGCCATCAAAGGCCTTTCCGCTAATCCCACGAAAGTCACGAACTCGAGGCAGAGCTACATTGCATAGTCGATTTAAAAATTCGTACATGACGTTTTTTCTTAAGATGACGCTGACACCCAGTTTTTGACCTTCACGAAGTTTAAAATTGGCAATGGATTTGCGGGCTTTAGTGATGACTGGCTGCTGTCCAGTAATAGTGCGAATTTCTTCAACAGCCTTATCTAAAACCTTAGGATTTTGCAGGGCCTCGGCCAAGCATGCATTCACTACAATTTTAGATACGCGCGGCACCTGCATGACATTCTTATAGTTGAATTCCTTCATCAAGGTGGGAACCACCTCTTTACGGTACCTTTCTAAATATTTCGATTTGATTTCCATAAACCTACTTAGCCTCTAAGGTTTGCCCGCTTTTCTTGGCAAAACGTTCTTTTTTTCCTGCGTCGTTCTTACGAAAACCGACTCGTGTTTTTTGACCCGATTTAGGGTCGAGGAGCATCACGTTTGAAATATGAATACTCTTTTCCTTTTCAACAATACCACCCTGTGGGTTTTTCTGGGTGGGACGAGTATGGCGTTTGACTACATTCACTTTTTCAACCACCACACGGTCGCGCTCGGAAAGGATTTCTAATACCCGACCGACTTTACCCCGATCTTTTCCAACGGTTACCATGACTTGATCATTTTTTCGGATGCGTGCCATGGCTAAAGTACCTCCGGAGCCAATGAAATAATTTTCATATAATTTTTTCCGCGCAATTCACGAGCTACTGGTCCAAAAATACGCGTTCCCAAGGGTTCTCCCGCATCGTTAATCAAAACAATCGAGTTTTGGTCGAAACGGATATAAGAGCCATCTGCGCGACGAATTTCCTTTTTAGTCCGGACGATAACTCCCTTTTTAACATCACCCTTTTTTACCTTGGAATCCGGTAGGGCTACCTTAACGGAAACTACGATAATATCGCCAACTGATGCATATTTTCTACGAGTACCGCCGAGCACCTTGATGCACATTAATATTTTGGCACCAGAATTGTCGGCGGAGTCTAAAATGCTTTCTACTTGAATCATAAAAATCTACCTACGGGCCTATTCAACACCCTTTTGTAAAACTTTCTTTACCGCCCAACGCTTAGTCTTGGAAAGAGGGCGACTCTCAATAATCTCAACTAAGTCGCCAACCTTGCACTGATTTTTTTCGTCGTGGGCTTTAAATTTATTCCGACGTTTGTGGTACTTCTTAAATGTGGGGTGAAGTACTAGACGTTCCACTAGCACGGTAACCGTCTTAGTCATCTTATCACTGACCACGGTTCCTGTTTTTGTCTTACGATAATGTTTTTCTTCGACCATGACTCTTCTAGCCTCTTTCCCGAATTTGTTTAGGCGGTCGCCTCGGCACGCCGGGATTTTTCACCCAAAATGGTCAACAACCGGGCCAAATCCTTTTTGACCTCTTTCAGCCGGTGGCTTTTTTCAAGCTGACCGGTTCCTGCCTGCATTTTCAGACGAAATAATTCTTCCCTGAGATCAGCGAGCAAGGTTTTCAATTCTTGCGAAGTCTTTTCTCTGATTTCTTTAGGCGTCACGGTAGTTTTCCTCGCGCATTACAATCTTGGTTTTTAACGGCAATTTATGTTTCGCCAGAGTCAGAGCTTGGATGGCAACATCTTTAGTAACCCCTTCCATCTCAAATAAAATTCGGCCTGGCTTAATGACAGCCACCCAGATTTCGGGATTGCCCTTCCCCTTACCCATACGAGTTTCTAGAGGTTTTTTTGAAATAGGCTTGTCAGGGAAGATACGAATCCAGATTTTACCGCCTCGCTTAATACACCTAGATATGGCGACACGACTGGCTTCAATTTGTCGCGAAGTGATCCATCCGCATTCCATGGCTTGAATGGCGAAATCGCCTTTATCTAAATTACAACCGCGATAGGCCATTCCACGCATTTTGCCTTTTTGCATTTTTCGATATTTAACTTTTTTTGGCATCAACATGGCATTTGTCTCTTAAAATAAATGACTTTAATTCTTAGCCGACCTTAATGGCGTCCATTTTTTCTTGTTCGGCCTTGCCGTAAATCTCACCTTTGAAGACCCATACTTTTACACCGATGATTCCGTAGGTGGTCTTGGCTTCGGCAAAACCGTAGTCGAGATCGGCGCGGAGGGTCTGCAAAGGAACTCGACCTTCGCGGTACCATTCGCTTCTGGCGATTTCAGAACCACCGAGGCGCCCTCCCACCATAATCTTGATTCCTGGTGCACCGAATTTCAGACATGATTGAACGGCCTTCTTCATGGCCCGACGGAACGCCACTCGTCTTTCTAATTGCATGGCCACGTTTTCGGCGATCAACTGGGCATCGGTTTCAGCTTTACGAATTTCGTAGATATCTAAAAAAATCGAATTTTTGGAATTCTTCTGTAAGCTTTCCTTCAAAGTGTCGATACCAGCGCCTTTTTTTCCGATTACTAAACCGGGCCGGGCTGTGTGGATAACAATCTTGACCTTATTGGCCGCACGTTCCACTGCAATTTTTGACACACCCGTGGAATAAAGCTTGGCCTTAATCTTCTTGCGAAAGGCCAAATCCTCATGAAGAAAGTCTGCATACTTCCGTGAACCGGCATACCACTTGGATAACCAGGGTTTATTAATACCGACTCGAAAACCGTATGGATGTACTTTTTGTCCCATGAAAATTCCTATTTTTCGTCTAATTCTAAAGTAATATGACTGGTACGTTTTTCAATGCGTCCGGCCATTCCCCGGGCCCTTGCCCGCCAACGTTTGTGGATGGGACCCCGGTCAACGGTAACCTTTTTTATGAAAAGGTTATCGGGATCCATACCGCCCTTCTGCTCGGCATTTGCCAAAGCAGATTGTAATAACTTTTTGAAATCCCGAGCCACATACCGTTTGTTAAATGACAAGGTATCGAGTGCCTCCTGGACTTTTTTACCTCGAATCAAGGCCGCAACCAACATGGCTTTCCGTGGGGTCACTCTTAAAAATCTAATTCGTGCCAGGGCCGACATGATTACTTCTCCTTGGTTTTCCGGTCACCGGAATGCTGATGGAAGGTACGGGTCGCCGCAAATTCCCCCAGCTTGTGTCCCACCATGTTTTCAGTAACAAATACGGGAATAAATTTTCTTCCGTTATGCACCGCAAAAGTCATCCCTACGAAATCAGGGGTGATCAAAGATCGTCGAGACCAGGTTTTCACTACCTTACGACTAGTTTGTTCTCTTTGCCTTTCCACCGCCTTTTGCAAGGAACGGTCAACGAAAGGTCCTTTTTTAGTAGATCTTGGCATATGGTTATCTAAAATTTCTTTCTTCGATCTTTGACGATGAATTTCTGAGTTCGTTTATTATTTCTGGTTTTATACCCTTTAGCCGGGGTTCCCCATGGACTGGATGGGTGATTCCCCCCCTTACCCTTGGCCTCACCACCACCATGAGGGTGATCTACCGGATTCATTACCATACCGCGTACGGTGGGGCGAATACCCGCCCAACGAGTTCGTCCCGCTTTTCCAACTGAAATATTTTCATGCTGCGGGTTAGAAACTTCACCAATGGTAGCCATGCATTCAATAAAGATCTTACGGACTTCACCAGAAGGCAATTTTACCTGGGCATACTTTCCTTCTTTGGCCATGAGTTGACCAAAATTTCCGGCACTACGCACCAATTGGCCACCTCGCCCCACTTTTAATTCAATATTATAAATATTGGTACCCACGGGGATGCAACGAAGCGGCAAAGCGTTTCCGGGTAAAATATCGGCTGTTTCAGAGGTAAGAACAGTTTGCCCTTCCTGTAATTTTTGCGGTGCGATGATATACCGTTTTTCACCATCGACGAAATGCAACAAAGCGATCCAGGCACTGCGATTGGGATCGTATTCCAAAGCTGCAACTTTGGCAGGGATATCCATTTTGTCGCTACGCTTGAAATCAATCATACGGTAGCGCTGTTTATGCCCGCCCCCAATGTGACGCATGGTGATACGACCATGATGGTTTCGACCACCCGAACGTTTTTTCGAGGACAGCAGAGATTTCTCAGGAGCTTTCTTGCTTAAGCCCTGAAAATCTGCGCCGGTCATTCCCCGTCTACCTGGCGTCGTCGGATTGTATTCCTTTAGCGGCATCGCTAAACCCCTTCAAAAAATTCGATGGTGGAGCCTGGCTTCAAAGTAATGTAGGCTTTTTTCCAATTAGATCGTTTACCGATACTCTTTCCAACTCGCTTCAACTTACCTCTGATATTTAAGGTCCGCACTTGGTTGACCTGAACTTTAAATAGTTTTTGCACGGCCTCTTTAACCTGATTTTTAGTGGCACGACGGTCCACTTCAAAAATATATTGGTTACCAGCTTCGCGAAGCTGAGTTCCCTTTTCGGTAATTAACGGCCGAGAAATAACGTTTTCAATCTGCATATCTTAGGCCTCCGCCCCGATCTTCAAACGTGATTTAACTAGATCTAAGGCGCCAGGTGTAAAAATCAATTTATCGTGGTTAAGAATATCGTAAACATTCAATCCCGCAGCAGAAATGACTTTAAAATGCGGGAGGTTTTTAACTGATTTTTCAATGGCATCATTGCGATCTTCAATGACCAACAAGGCCGAGGTAGTTTTTAATTTTTTAAATAACGCTACGGCATTCTTGGTCTTAGGTTCTGACCAATGGATTCCGTCGATGGCCATCAAATCACCTTCTTTATTTTTCAAGGCAATGGCCGTTTGTAAACCGCGACGACGGGCCGATTTAGGCATATTGTAAGAATAGTCGCGGGGGCTAGGTCCGAAAACTATGCCGCCACCCACAAAGATATTCGCCTTGCGATCACCATGGCGGGCTCGACCTGTTCCCTTTTGACGATAAATTTTTCTCGTACTCCCCTGCACAAAACTACGCCCTTTGGTGGCGTGGGTTCCCGCACGCTTTTTAGCTTGCTGGTAACGCACTATATAATAGAGCAGGCCTTTTCGAATGGGGCCGCCGACTAAGGCTTCTGGAAGCGCTAGATCCTTCACCTTGGTACCGTCCTGATTGTATAGACCGATAGCACTCATGATCGTTTATTCTCCCTTGGCCTCTGGAGCCTCGGCGGTTTCGGTGGTTTGGCTTTCTTTGGGTTGTTCGACCTTTGGCTTGACCACCCGCTCTTCAAACATTTTGGCGTCTTGAAATTTGATGGAAAGGTATGCCCTTTTCCCACCAGGTACTGCGCCATCTACAATCAAATAATTTTTTTCCGGAATTATCTGCAATACCTTGAGATTTCTTACCGTAATTTGGCGAGATCCCATATGTCCCGGCAGCTTCATCAATTTAAAGACGCGTCCGGGCCAAGTTCGTTGTCCGATGGATCCCGTTGATCGATGGAATGTAGAACCGTGACTGGCCGGTCCACCCGCTTTATGATGGCGCTTGATGACACCCTGGAACCCCTTACCTTTAGAGATGCCTGTGATATCAATGGTGTCACCTTCATTGAAGGCAGCTACGGTCAGCTCTTGGCCCAAACTAAATTTTTGAGGGTCGATGACGCGAAATTCTTTTAGTTGCCGACATGGTTTTAA
>JAJFLL010000373.1 GCA_021772695.1 Deltaproteobacteria bacterium | reverse complement strand
GTCCTGACGGTGCTGCATCACTATGTGGATTTAAAGATTGGTCGAGCAAGTGGGCGAGCCACCGCGCCGGCGTAACGGAAGCAACCGCATCACCGCCGGAATTTCCTTCTGCAAAATACTGACTGCCCAAAGACGTGCCTGAACGAGGCAAGCCGAGGCGCGAACCCATGACCATAAGAGTGCTCGAATGAATGAAATTGCAATTGCCTGTACACTATCGAATTAGCCCCGGCAAGGTTGCTAGGTACTTAGATTTATTTCCCTTTTTGGGATTAATTCGCTGGGGACCCACCGAAATCGCCAGGTATTTTGCCCCCTTATGAGGACCCTAGGTGGCTAGATGAACGTTTTTACCCCTTATGTTAGGTAAAAAGGCCTCCCAAGAGGGCGGAGGAACATAAGGTACTGAAATCACTTGGTGAATATCCAGTTTTTATGTAAATCCTATACATGTCGAAAAAAATTAAAAAAATAAACATGTTTTATTGACATGTCGATGGAATCCACATAAGTTTAGGATATGTCGAAATAATTTAATTTTATAGATATATTTTTTAATCGTATATTCAAGGACTTATGGAATTCGCCCCGGAAAAACCCTTCAATGAGCTCCCCCTATTGCCACCTAAGGGTCAAGATCTAGAAACCAAAGCCATCCTTAAAAAATGCATCGAAGCGCGGGGCCTATTGGGGGAACTTAAACAGGCCGGAAAACGCATTCCAAACCAGAGCGTTCTCATTAATTCCATTCCTCTACTAGAAGCCCAAAAAAGCTCGGAAATTGAAAACATTGTCACGACCGCTGATAAGCTTTTCGAATTTAGTGATTCGGAAGCAAAGGCAGACCCATACACCAAAGAAACCCTACGATACCGAAGGGCGCTTAAAGAAGGTTTTCAAAAACTGGACCACCGGCCTTTAACTACATCCATTGCGGAGGATATCTGTAGTACCTTAAAAAATATTTCAATGTCGGTGCGTAAAGTTCCAGGAACAAAACTTGTTAATCCTAGCACCCATCAGACCATTTACACACCACCAGAGGGAGAAAATATTCTAAGAGAAAAACTTAAAAACTGGGAAACTTTTCTCAATACTGAAAATGCCATGGATCCCCTCATACAGCTTGCCGTCCAGCATTATCAATTCGAAGCAATCCACCCTTTTACAGACGGCAATGGTAGAACGGGGAGAATCTTAAATATTCTTTATTTAATTCAAGAGGGGATTCTGGAGATTCCGGTATTATTTCTGAGCCGTTTTATTATTCAAAACAAGAGCTCCTATTACCAGCTCCTTTTAGACGTCACAAGAAATGGCGCTTGGGAGGAATGGATCCTTTTTATGTTGGAGGCCATTATCCAAACGACCACTTGGACCAAACAAAAGATTGAAGACATTCTTGATCTTCTCAAAGAGACCCAAATTAAGGTCAAGGAAAGTTTGCCCAAAATTTACTCTCATGATCTGGTGGAATTAATTTTTGTCCAACCCTATTGCCGAATAAAAAATCTAGAAGATATAGGATTGGCGAAAAGGCAAACCGCTTCGGTTTATTTAAAAGAACTTTGTAAAATCGGTATTCTTAAGGAAGAAAAAAGAGGTCGTGAAAAAGTCTATATTCACCCGCGATACATTCAATTATTGATTGAAAAATAATATCTTTGACACTTCATAAAGCCACTTAGATTTGCCAGTTTCACCCAATATTAATAAGATCAATACACTATAGATCCTAATTTTAAATTCCTAATGTGATCAGGTGTTTTACTTTGTGATAAAGCAGTGTTGCTTTAATACATTTTTTTAATTGTTGTACCGGAATTTTTTGCTTCAACTGGAAAACGATAGCCCGATTTCCTTCATATTGAAATTTGTCTTTATAAACCTCTCTAAAGGTTTCTACCAGCCTACTGGTACATTTAAAATACATCGCATATTGATTGGGAAACTTCGGTTTCCAATCCATTCTAAGTGTACTACCCTCTTTGGATACAAAACTGGGTTCTCCCCATTTTAAGGTTTCTTCAAGTCTAGAAACACCCTCGATTTCTTTTGCTGTTTCTATTACCAACTTCCTAAGGGTCTGCATTTTATCCCGGACAATATCAGGATAATTGGCAAATACTGCTTCGACCTTCGGACTAGTTTTTATTTCTAATTTTTTCATGGTCAAAAATGTTGCCTGCTATTTCCCCCACAGTACCTAGAGAAAGGGCATCACCTTAGATCATTCAAGAAGCAATACCCCACACGATCAAGGCACATGACAAAGAATCTGCTGCACCACCTGCAGGGGTTTGACAGCCTGGTAGATGGGGCGCCCCACCACCAAGGCATCGGCGCCTTGTGCGTAGGCCTCGGCGGGGGTCATCACCCGCTTTTGATCCCCTCGCGGGGAACTAACCGGACGGATTCCAGGTGTGACGATGCGAAAGCCCTTGGAAAATTCTTTGCGCAGCATTTTGATTTCTTGAGGACTGCACACCACGCCGCCAAGACCGGCCCCCTTCGCCAAGCGGGCCAGCTTCAGCACTTGGGCCTGCACGGAGGTCGAAATGCCGATTTCTCCGAGGCGATTCATGGAGGTTAAAACGGTCACTCCCAAAAGCAGAGGCAAGGGCTTGCGAAATTCCCGAGCGGCCAAACGCGTTGCCTTGACGGCGGTCTGCAACATTTCCCGACCTCCAGAGGCATGCACGGTCATGAGGTCGACGCCATGGCGAGTGGCCTCGCGACAGGCCTCGGCCACCGTATTGGGAATGTCATGAAATTTTAGATCGAGAAAAATTTGCTTCCGCGCTCTCTTGAGCAAGCTCAATACTTCAGGGCCGTAGCGGGTATAGAGTTTCATGCCCACCTTGTAGGCGATAACGGACTTACCCAAAACTTTGATCAATTTTTCCACCTGTTTGATGGAGTCGAGATCCAAGGCCACGATTAGTGGAGACAGCGGCTTTGATTTTGGAAGAGCAGCCTGCATAAGCTTTAAATCTGGTGTAATCCTTCCAGGTAATCGATGGCTTCCTCTATGGGAACTTTATTCATCTCTCCGGTCTTGCGAGCCTTCACTTCCACTTGTCCATCCTTGAGGCCCTTGGCACCCACCACAATACGATAAGGGATTCCCACCAAATCACTGTCTTTGAATTTCACACCGGGATTTTCATCACGGTCGTCCCACAAGACCTCGAGGCCTCGCTCATTCAATTGATCGTATAGCTGTTGACTGGCATTCAATACGGCCTCGTCTTTGATGTTCAAGCTCAGTAAATGAAATTGATACGGCGCAATGGGGTATGGCCAAATGATTCCGTTATCGTCATGGTTCTGCTCAATGGCCGCCGCCGCCGTTCGACTGACGCCGATGCCGTAACATCCCATCACCATGACCTTGTCGTTTCCGGAATCGTCTTTATAAGTTGCACCCATGGCCTCGGAATATTTTGTGCCCAGGAAAAACACTTGTCCCACTTCGATGCCGCGAAATTCCTGATAATGTCCGCCCTCGGGACAAGGGTCGCCCGCTTGGGCGCGGCGTAAATCATAAAATCCCTTGATTTGAAAATCTCCGAGGTTGACCCCTTGCAAATGGTGGTCGTTCTCGTTGGCCCCGGTGATAAAATCCTTCATCTCAGCCACCGCAAAATCGGCATAGAGCGGTATCTTCAAGCCAACCGGACCTGTAAAGCCGGGAACACTTTGCAAAGTTTTTTCGATAGTGGCGCCGGTGGCCAATTCCAATCGTTGGGCTGCCGAGACCTGCTGCAATTTCGCCTCAACCAAATCATGATCGCCCCGAAGTAAGGCGCCCATGGGTCCCGCCTCGGTTTCAAAGAGCACGATCTTTAAGACCTGCTTTTCGGTTACGTCCAAAAACTTGGAGACCTCGGCCACGGTCTTTTGGCCGGGGGTCTTTACTTTTTCATAGCGCCCCGAAACCTGTTCGACTTTTTGGATATCGCTCACGGGAGCCAAGGCCGCTTTCTCAACGTTGGCGGCGTATTCTCCCGTATCGCTCACCAGAACGGGGTCTTCACCACTGCCCGCCAGCACTTGAAATTCATGGCTCAATGAACCACCGATGGCACCGGTCATGGCGGCAACGGGTCGAAACTCCAAACCACAACGGCGAAAGATGCGATTATAGGCCCCATACATCTTTTCGTAGGTGCGTTTTGCGGCCGCTTCATCGGTGTCAAAGCTATAACCGTCTTTCATAATAAATTCCCGTCCCCGCATCAGGCCGAAGCGAGGCCGAATCTCATCACGAAATTTGGTCTGGATCTGAAATAAATTTAAGGGAAGCTCTTTATAACTGCTGACATTTTTTCGCACCAAGTCGGTGATGGCTTCCTCATGGGTGGGTCCGATGCAAAAGTCCCGATTATGCCGGTCTTTGAATCGCAATAATTCCTTCCCGTAATAATCCCAGCGTTTAGTCTCTTGCCAGAGTTCGGCGGGCATGACCACAGGCAGTAAAAGTTCCTGTGCACCTTCGGCGATCATCTCTTCGCGAATGATCCGTTCAATTTTTTGTAATACCCGCAGACCCAAGGGTAGAAAGGAATAGACACCGGAGGCAAGTTTTCGAATATACCCGGCCCGAACCATCAATTGGTGTGAAATGACTTCTGCATCGGCCGGAGCATCGCGCAGGGTGGGAATTAACATTTGGCTTTGCTTCATGGCTCCATCCATTTGCCATGAGTCTTGATCAAGTCAATCAACTTTTGGTCGGCCACCGAACTTGGGATGTTCTTCTCGACACATTCCTTGCCCACGTAGAGATGAATCTTACCGGGACCACCGCCCACGTAACCGAAATCGGCGTCGGCCATTTCACCGGGACCATTGACGATACACCCCATGATGGCAATTTTCACTCCCTTTAGATGAGCCGTCTTCGACTTGATCCGCTGAGTGGTCTCTTGCAGATCGAACAAGGTGCGCCCGCAAGAAGGACAAGCGATGAACTCGGCCTTACTGATGCGTAGGCGAGTAGCTTGTAATATATTAAAATCCAAACGTATCGCTTCTTCCCAGGGAAGATCGGCCACTTCGATGGAATCACCGATGCCATCCATCAATAAACTTCCTAAGGTCGAAGCTCCCTCTAAAATGGGGGCCTGAAAGGCCTTGGCCTTCACATATAAATGCAAGGGATGGTGCACCTTTTCTTGAATCAACTTGGCGGCGAGTTTTCGGTATTCGTGAATGGGATCGACGGTCTCTAAACTGAGCAATACCGGCGGTAAACTTCGAAGCAGATCCAACCATTCGAGGGAGGCCGCCAGGGAATTGAATCGCAGTTCCACCATTTTTTCTTTTTTGGCGGCCGCTAAGACCAACTGTGAGATTTCCCCTGCGGAAGTATCGGGATTCACCTGCCACAAAACCGCATCGAATATTTTTAAGGCCGCCAAGGCCGTGGCCAAGTGTTGGGTGGAATATCCCACTTGCAATTCAGGCACCGCATCACGGATCTGCTGAACCTGCGGGGCCAAGGCCTGGGGCGCTTCCGGGCTTTTTAGGTTGAGCCAGTCGCCGCGCAGTTCAACCTCGGTGGCTTTCGCCAATTTCTTGAGTTTTTCGCTGAAATCGATTTTTTCTAGATCCCAGGTGCTGGCCACGCCAAAGGTTTGGCTGCCGCCGATGGCTGTGGCGCCCATTTTTAATTCATGGGAATGGCGCCGTTGCCGCTCAATGGGATGCCAAGGAAACTTCGGTACTGATTCTTGCTCTTCGGGCCACTTGGCCAAGTCGTTAAATTTTTTCACCAAGGCCTGGGCCACCGGAATTTCATAGATGGAATCCTCGGTCAACGAGACACGAACCGTGTCGCCGATTCCGTCTTCTAAAAGCGAACCGATGCCGACGGCGGACTTGATACGACCATCCTCGCCCTCACCTGCTTCGGTCACTCCCAAATGAAAGGGATAGTTCATGCCCAACTCGGCCATGCGCTCCGCCAACAAACGGTATGCTGAAATCATGATGAAGGGCGAAGACGCCTTCATGGAAAGGATCAAGTCGAAATAGTTTTCGGATTCACAGAGCCGAACGAATTCGAGGGCCGACTCCACCATGCCCTCCGGTGTATCGCCGAAACGATTCATAATGCGATCACTCAAGGAACCGTGGTTGGTTCCGATGCGCATGGCGACCCCGTTGCTCTTACATTTTTTTACCAGGGGGAGAAATTTCTCGGCCATGTGTTCAAGTTCACCGGCGTATTCTTGATCGGTGTATTCCTTGACGGCGAATAATTTTCGATCGGCATAATTGCCCGGATTAATCCGGACTTTTTCTACATGGTCGGCTGCAATCATGGCGGCTTGAGGCGTAAAGTGAATGTCAGCCACCAAGGGAACCTGAATCCCTTGTTTGCGAAGGTCGTCGCGAATGGCCTTGAGATTCTCGGCATGGTGAATGGTCGGTGCGGTGATACGTACGATTTCACAACCAGCCTCTACCAAGGCGCGAGTTTCGGCCACCACCCCGGCGGTGTCTTTAGTGTCGGAAATGGTCATGGATTGCACCCGAATAGGGTTTAGACCACCGACACCCACATCACCCACCTTCACCTCGCGAGTGGGTCTGCGAAAGTACTCATAGATAGCATTTGAATAGTTAGCCATAGAACCCCTATATCTTCAGGGGTTCAGGTTAAATCACGGAGGGAGCGCATGGGTCAAGGCTTTCGACTTGAGGGGGAAAATAGAAAAAGGCGCCCCCCTAGGGCGCCCTTTTCCTCACGAGCCCTCTTAATCTTTTAGAATTACTTAATGACGACCTCGCCCAAGTTAATCACTTGGTGGGAGCCACCGGCCTTACCGGTCGGTTTGCCCGTGGGGATGGCCATGGCCGCATGAAATTGTCGGTCCAAGCGATCCAAGTCAGCGGATATCTGCTTGGCCTGGCCACCGGAAAGTTTTTTCGGGGCCGCTGCCTTCTTGGGCGCCTGAGCAGATGATTGCGGAGCCGGGGCTGCCGCGGCCTTTTCTTGCGGGACCAGTTGGTAACTTCGATCCCGGTAGTAAGTGCCGGGAATAAAACTTCCAGGGCCACCAGTGCTAATTTTAAAGGTTGGCACCTTCAATGAACTATCCGGTTTACGAGGTCCGGCTGCCCGTTCAGGCGCCGACTCGGTGCGATGGGAATTCTTCGCGAATAGATTGGCACCATGGGCCTTACCCGATTGAAAGTAGGGGCTGGTAGCAAGGACTTCGGGAGCCCAGACCTTCTTTTGCCGATCAAATGTGGCACGATGACCCAAGGCCTTGACCCGTTGGTCCGAAGTCAACAAGTGCTTCCCCGCACCGGTGTCGATACCATCCATAAGAATGATACCACTCTTGGTCGTGCGTTGTTTTTTCGGGGCACCACTAAATCTTTGCTTCATTTTGCTAGAGGGAGATCCCTGCTCATAGGCAGAGGATTTTTTCTCAGCTGCGGGCGTTTTCTTTGGTGAGCTTACGGAAACATCTCCCGAGAAGGGATCCACTTGAACGTTGTCCCCTAAACCGTAGGTTTTTCTCCAAGCAGATTCATTAAAAGTGCGGAGGGGATCATGAAAGGCATCCTGGGGGATCTGCGAACGTTTATTCATAGCTGGCGTAGACATACTTCACTCCTTCAGAGTGCGAATTTATGTCCCGCCCTCCTCCCAGAGGGTCTGATAGATTCGTCCCGTACCTGAAAGATGAGCAATCTTTATGCCAAATGGACAAAATCAAAAATTATATAATAATTTCAATAAGTTATACACCAAGACTCTTTGTCGCGATCGAGGCCCATTCGTGGGGCCTTCCCCACAAGGTGGCGAAAAATCGGGGGAATTAGACCCCAAGGTTTTTGGTTCGATTTGCGGTCTTCAACTCATCATTGGGCCAGGCCAAAGCGGCGGATCAAACGAGTAAAGTCCCGCTCACTGCGCTGCACGATGCGGTGCTGTGCCCAGGCCTCCACTCGAGACCGTTGGGCCTCGGGCATGCCGTGGGCCCGTTGCTGCAGCTGTTGGCGACCGCTGCGGAAGGCCTGGTATTCACGACAGGCCTCCATGGCAGCTTCCCTTCCGGCCGGGGAGGACGAACCTAAACGTAAGGCTTGTCGGCGCAAGGCATCGGCCCGACTGAAATGGCCGTTGACCTCATTAATACCATCACGCAGTTGGGTATTGAGTTGAGAGTCATCGCGTAAGGAGGTTTCCCAGCCTCGGCCCGGACGGATCTGCCGTTCCACACCGAGACTTGGCAAGGTATGGGCTTGGCGACCTCGGGTCGATCTTCGTGATCCATCAAAACTCGACGTCATCAATGCATCCAAATCACGATCACTGCTGTAGGTGCCGCGCATCAATTGGTCAAGACTACGGCGTTCGCCGCGTCGAGGACCGGCAAGCCGGGTAGGAGTACTGTCTCGGCGCCCGGTGGAATGACTTCTGCTACCGGTAGACGAACGATCCGGTCCCAAGCGTGGCGGTACCACCACCGCTCGTCTTGGCGATAAAGTGGCCAGGCCATGGGCCAGGCTACGTTCTGCCAGGGGCCGGGTGATGCTTTGAGCGGGAATCGTACCGGCACCTCTTGGCGAGCCGCTGCGAAGACTAGAACCACGGGGTCTACCCAAGTGGGCCAAGTCAATAGAGGCGCCATAGCCGGAAAAGGAAACTTGTTCCGGCGTCATGGCGGCAGCCGCCTCGGAAGTATAAGGACTCGGAGTTTGGCTCCTCACAGGAGTTTGGCTGAGCAAATTTCTAAATTGCTCAATATATTGTCTACCAGTTGGTGTTGTCATCTTGATCTCCTTTCGATCAAGGAGTGCGGGGCGCTTCTCCTTAGTAGGAACCTTATGCGGCCAGAGTCACCTCGGACCGAATTTCGATTCCTTGTTTTTTCAGGACATGACGAATTCTTCGCCAATCGGGAGCGCCTGCTAAAGTACGAACCATCCGGCGTTCTTGCGGACCCAACTTACGGGCCAAGGCCTGTAATTTTTTTAAACCGCCGTGGGCCAAAACCATTTCTTGTTCCACTGCTGCGAAAGTCTGGGCCTGCTCGGTGCCCGACTCCTGCGAACGCACCGCGACAAGGCCACGCCTGGCTTTCAATAAGTGGTCTTGAATGTTTTGAACTTGGATGGAAAAATTTTCGGAAGCCTTAGATGAAGTACTAGGAGAGGAATTTCCGTCTTGCAAATTTAACAAGGTCTCCAAGGGAAGCGAACCCACTTCAGCGGATTCCCGAGGGGAATTGGGATCCAGCCACATGCGGGCCAGGCCGTTTTGTTGGAGGAAAGTTTCAAAAGATATGTTGGGGGCACTCATGTCCAATTACGCCTTTAAGCGCGCCCCCGGACACCTATAATTACTAGGGAAGTGTGCAATAGATACTTTTGCAAGGCGCATGCCACCCCATTGAAATGGGAATAATAAGCGTAAATATATGTTTTTATTAAATTTTATAAATTATGGGTGTCGGTCGCGAATAGGGACAATGGCGGGTAGAGTCACCATTTAGGGGGGGCAAGCTCGGACTAGGGTCTCCAATGTTCGCAAATGCGGGTACTGGGGGGCCCGCCGTCGCAGCTCGGTTAACTGGGCCCTGGCGGGGGTTCCTTCACGTAATTCCACCAAGGTGCGGATCAGATTGTCCCGGGCCACTAGATTGTCGGCATTGGTCCCTAAGGCCCGTCGATAATGGGTGGCTGCCTGAGCAAAGTCACGGCGATCAAAGGCCCAATTGCCCAATCGTTCCTCAGCGGGCGAAAAATTCGGTGCCAAGCGCAGGGCATGGGCCAATTGCCGTCTGGCTTCGGGAAGGTCGCCTTGGGCGTACTGGTAATCGGCCCTATTGACCCACAAATGGGCATTGAAAGGATCGATGGCCGCCGCCCGCTCGTACCTGGCCCAGGCACGACTACTGCCCTGGGTATATTGATCGATCCCGCGGTTGTTCCAATACCAACCCAGGATTTCTCTACCGCTCAAGGGTGCCGTAGCCCGATGGGGTGCATCAAATTGAAAGATGGGATCTACCAAGATGCGACGGGAACCCGCTCGAACCTCAGCACAGACATGCACGTTGGAATGGCCGTCCATGTCGGTCCCCACCCACATGGGTCGAACTGAAAATCCTGCCCGGCGGTAAAACACCATCATGGCGTAAAGAAACTCGGTGCAATCGCCACGACGGTTCTGCACCAAACCATTGAAGGAACGTTCCCGGGCAGCGGGATCGTGCACCATGCCGAATCCGTTGGGGTCAGTGATCCAGGTAAAAATACGCTCAGCCAACTGCGGACTTTGAGCCGAGGCCTGAGGATGTTCCTGCCGCCATTCGGCGACCATGGCATCAAACTCAGCCAAGGCTGTTTGGGTGTCACTACTATTGTCGGCAATCCACGGCAGGCTGACGCCGGCATAGCGACGGTAAAGCGGGTGAAAGGTGGAACTAGAAGTAAGAGATTGAAAGACTTCGTAACTTTGCAGGATTTGGTCAGAGGGTCTCACCGGCCTACTGCGATGACGGAGGTAGTCGATGGCAGGAACCGAATGGTCCATGGCCGAAGAAGAAATAGCTCCGGTAGCCACCATGCGGGAGTGCAGGGTTCTTAGCGCCGGTTCTGTAAAACCCAGGGTGGGAACGGTCACGCGATTCGCCCCATTTCTGTACAGATATTAATGACTTAAAAAATTTTCTACTTATCGTTTTCGGCTAAACAAAGTTGTGTTTCGGCCCGCTCAATGTTCCCGCAAAATATCTTTGCGCAAATTAAAGGAAAGTCGTTCGGTGATGTCACCGGTCAGGGCCGAAACCATGATGAAATCTACCATCAATGGGTCTTTTTTTTCCTTCTCTTCTAAGACCTCAATTTCATAACGCAGGTCGCCATTGCGGGGAAAATCCGTAAACTTATAAATCAACTTTTTACGCAATGATAATTGCTGAATATCGGACAACGCCTTCACCTTGGCCAAGGCCTCGCTCTGAGTCAGCAGACGTTTTTTTCCTTGGCGAACCGCATCAGGCATATAAGGCAATTCGCTATTACCTTGGACCTTCACGCGGTGCACCTGTCCCTTGGGAATGGTGCGGTTTCGATACGAAAAATCGATCCACCATTGGGCACGTTCCCGACTGTCGAAGAGCATGCCCACCAAAAATTTTCCAGAATTCACTCCGGGGTATTTATCGGTGGTATCGATTCGATCCGGCGGAGTAGTTCCCATCAGTTGGGCAATAAAACCTTGGATCTTTTGGGCCTGAGTTAGGCTGGGATAGGTTCCCTTCACCACCAGGAATAATTCTTCATTTTGCGGAATGGGTAGACTTTGCAGCCAATGGGGCGTTTCGGCCGGAGGAGTTTTGGCATTGAGTCCCTGAGGATACCCAAACAGGCCAAGGACTAAAATTACCCAAAATACTAAGGCGATGCTTCGTAAATTCATGGACGACTATTCCTCCTGTTGACCTTGCGAGCGCTGCTGAAATAATGGCAATTGCGCCAACTCCAAAAAATCCTGAACCAAATAATCGGGCTCGGCATTCTTTAGGTCTTGGATTTGGCCAAAACCATGGGTCAGCATGCAAGTCAAGAGTCCTCCGTCCCGGCCGAATTGTTGGTCAATGATGGAATCACCGACCATAACCCCTTGCTCCCAGGGCCCGATTTGATCGCGCAAGACATTTAATACCTCGATATCTGGTTTTCGTGTGGGCAAAGTATCGCCACCAATCACCGAAAAGAAGTAGGCATCAAGCCCCAGTCCACTGAGGAGTTTTTTCGAATGAACCTCTGGCTTATTGGTCACCACGGCCATTTCCCAATCTATCTGTGCCTCGATAAATTCCACCACTCCGGGATAGATAAAACTATGGTCCATGAGATGGGCTTCGTAATAGTTTAGAAAGGTGACAAAGACTCGTTGCAGGTCTTCAGCACTAGGGTTTCCCAAGGCCTCTTCCACCAGTTGTTTTGCACCCCAACCCACCAAGGCCTCGATCTGAGCCTGGGGTAAGGGCTTGAACCCTTCTTGTTTCAAAGCATGGTTTAAGGAAACGGCTATATCTTTTTTGGTATCGACTAAGGTGCCGTCTAAGTCGAAAATCAAGAGACGTGTCATAGTCCGGAGCTATAGAGCATCTCGGTCACCAAAGACAAGGGGATCGCGCCATAATCGAGTAGGCGGTCATGGAAACGAGTTAGGGTAAACCCTCGACCCCAGCGTCGCTCTAATTTGCTTCGCAGCTGGAGGATGTGTTCCATGCCCGTTAAATAGGCCTGGGGTACCGTGGGTTGCAAGGTATACCAGTTGACCTCGCCCCGAGCTCCGGCAGGATCCATGCCCACCTTTCGGACCAATAATTGCACGGCCTCATTCTCAGTCATTTCTCCCGTATGCAAGCCCACATCGATCACCACCCTGCAGGAGCGCCACAGGCGATCCCGCAATTGGTTGAGCCGTGTCAGAGAATCATAATAGCCCTGCTCATGCATTAATTCTTCACAGTACAGGGCCCACCCTTCGTAGAAGGACGCACAATGGAAATTTCGCCCCATCAAACTCTTTAGCTGTTTTTGCCGGGCAAATTGCAAATGGTGCCCAGGATACGCCTCATGAACGGTCGTCACCTTGAGAGAATAGGCGTTATGTTCTTCGAGGGCCGACTTGTCTTTGGCACCAGGCACAGTGACAAAGAAGATGCCTCGATTCTTTCCGGAAAACATGGCCGGACTGGTGTAAGCCGCAAAAGGTACGGTCTCACGGGAAAATTCGGGAGTAGCCATAACCCGCAAGGACTCCCCCTTGGGAAAAGTGATCAATTTCTTTCGTTTTAAAAAGCCTTTCACTCGCCGCACTTCATCTTGGTAAATTTGAATCAATTGGTTCGCCTTGGCGTGTTGTTTTTTGCCCTCGCCCAGCTGGGTTTTCCAAGATTTAGTTTTATCAATACTTTCGGCGATCTCTTGCAGCAATGCTTCGGTCTCCTGGATTTTTTCCTGACCGAAGCGGCTCAATTGCTCCACACCTTGATTGGAGCGATGATAATGCTTCAATAAAAAATGAAATCGGGATTTGCCCACGGCGAATTCCACCCCCCGACTCTCTCGGGATTTCCGCTTCAATAAACCTTGAAAGTCTAGCATCACCCGATCGGCTCGTTTAACGGCGGCAGCGATATCACTTCGCTGGCGAGGATGCTGCTTCATCAATTCACGCTTCACCTCTTTTAAAAATTGCCGAAAGGCCACGGCCTCCTTTTCTGCAATTTTGATCCAGAGGGTGGGAATACCCGCAAGGTTTTGCAGGGCGGCATATTGGAGCGCCTCGCTGGATGACAAAAAACGCAAGGTCGCTCGCAGGCGCTCAGCCGCATTGGGTACGCGTATCATCAAATACCAAAGGCCATAGACCCAATGGTTGAGGTATAGGAGGGGATTTTTTCGGTAATCACCCTCGCTTCCCCAGTGGTACAGTCCCAAAGCGATTTCACTTTTTAACAATTGTATTTCGAGCCAGTCCTTAGAACCCTTGGTCCCTGGTGCCAAGGAGGCGATGCGGTGGCGAAAGCCCTTTAAGGCGTTGCGATGGCGAAGCACCCGAGGCTCGGAAAAATCGGGTACCCTGCCCAAACTTGCGGGCCAGCCGGAGGCAAGAGCCCACATGGGATCAAAATCGGCCTGTTCTTTGAAATAGGCATCTAGTAATTTTTTTAAGGGTTGTTGAATGGAGAACTCCCTCTCATTGAGTCGTTCATCATGCCCATATTAAATTTAATAATAAATCAAAAATAGATAAAAAAATGGGACGTGGTGTCCTCACCACGTCCCAGCTTTAAAAGCTAGATTTAAGGTCTGATCAATGCTTATGGGCGATATTCAGGAAGAATTTATTGCCACCACCATCACTGATCGACCCATCGTCGCCTGGAGGACTGAAGCAGTAGCCTTTCTTGGCGATATTATTCTCAACGGTGTCTCCACAGGCATCGGGGTCGTAGCCGAGGAATAAATTCAGGCTGGTTTTATTATTGGCATTGCCGTTGGTAAAGACATCGGGATTTCTGGCGATCTCAAAGTCAAGGTTCGAATTGGCAAAATGCATGGCAGGGCCGCCGGTAGTGTCGGCAATTAGATTGCCCAACACTTTCGAATCATCAACACTAGATAAACGTAATCCAGCGGTAGAAAATCCTCCGTCAAAAGCAGAATCAAGATCAGCAATAATATTGCCCTTGACGAGTAAGTCGACGGCTCCACGAACCCGCAGTCCCGTTTGTCCCCGAAGCACAAAATTATTGGAAACTTCCGAGTCGAGGAGGGTTTCAAGGTTTATACCCACCGAGGTATCGACAATAATATTTCCCGAAATTTTTTGATTGGAAGTCAGGGTTAAGGCAGGATCTCCCGCGGGCAGAAAGGGCGGAAATCCCGATGCGGAAAGATTGATACCAAAACTGACATTACCGGCTCCGCGGCCATAGATCATATTATGGTCGACCTCTACATCATTTGAGGTCACCGTATTAAGCCCCTGAGAAAATCCATGCGTCACATTGTGGTGCAGGCTCACTCCGTCGGCCCCTAAAACTGCAACCGGGGCAAAGGCACAGGTCGGATGGTCATCACAGTGGAAGGTTAAGTGAGAGGCCTCAACATTTTCCCGCCGCACCGGATCGAAGGGCAAGGCACCCAGGGAGATCATCGGTGCACCCAGGGCATTTTGAGACCCCGTGGCATCTATGGATGAGCCGGGCAGGCCCTTCACTGAAAAATTACTACACAAGGCCAATAGATTATTGGCAAAGGGAGGCAGGCCCGGAAGGGAAACCGGCCCCAAGACGTGGTCACCGGCTTCAATATAGAGAGTGCCGCCACCATCGGCACAAATTTGATCGGCACAATCTTGAGCCGCATTGGGGCATTCTGAAGGAAAGTTCATATCCAAGGCAGAAGCCGAGTTGGTAAAACCAATGGCCGACAAAACAAACATCAACCCAATAAAATAATTAAAGGATTTCATTGCGCATTCCTCCCATACTAGGAATTTAGGGTGAAATTATAGCGACGACCTTACCCAGATTGAACCTGTAGGCCCCACACCCCAATTCCTAAAGTTAATAAACCTTAGCGAATTCCCTATCCAAAATTACCGATTCGAATAGAGATTATCCGGAGTAATTGTTGCACTTGGCAAGCCATAAGATTTTTTTTACCCATGATATCTTTCAAATCACGTAGTTAGATCCAATATTTATTTTTAACTTTTTGAGCATCAAGGAGCAGGCGATTGAGAAAAGGGTAGGATAAAGGAGGTCGAAAATAATTTTCTTCGCATTTGGGTTAAATCTACCTGTGGATCGATCAATATTTCTCCCCGTCGACCGTTCAAAGATACCAGGGAATCGGCCCAAACCTCCACATCAGGATAACCCCGTCGGGTAAATTGGTCTTTCAGGTAATGGGCGCCCTGCAAAATCATGTCGGGCTGGGTCGACATTTGTTTGACCTGGAGCGGTTGCCAATACTCACGAGGATTCACCTCCCATACCCGGTTTGAGCGAGGGTCCCGGACCCGATAATCCAAACTTCCGGTCTTCTCCATCAACATGACCCGCCAAGAAAAACGAAATCCCTGTTCATGCCAGAGGACCGATCCCGGATAAAACCAATGCCGAAGGGGCACCACCACCTGAATCAGAAAAAATAGCGCAAAGAAAACCACCAGGGCGCCATGGGGTTTTCCCAATACAGTGGCGTCGGTAATTTCCTTGGCCCGATCCCGAAAACCCCTTCGAATCCTGAAAAATTTCATCTACCTCGGGGGCCAATCGGGAGGAAAAAAGATTAAGGCGGAAAAAATCATGACCCAAGGGAACACGCCAATATTGAAGAGCCGGTAGGTCAAAAGATGAAAGACCACTAGAAATATATAGGCCGCCCCCCGGGTGCGCCTCCACAAGAGCAGAAAAGGCACGGTCAAATCGAAGAGCATCCCCACCCAACTCATGACCAGGTCCGTAGCCGCAAAAAAAAATAAAAAACACAATCCAGGAAAATCGCTGCGGGACGCCAACCAAATTTTTAAGGGTTGGCCGTGCAAGAGCCAGTCGGGATTTAATTTTGCAAGGCCGGCAAAAAAATAGACCATCCCCACTTGGGCCCTGAGCACCCAAAGGGGCCAGGGGTGGGTACGTAGCAATAATCGAGTGGGTTTACGCCATACATCCAAAGAAAATCTTCGGTGCAGGGGCAAAAAGATCATGAGAAATGAAATTAACGAAATAAAATAATAGTGATTGAGATAATTGGTCTTGTCGATCAATTCCACATAGGTAAAGCCCAAGAAGAAAAGGACGATAGCCACTCGATAGTAAAGACCGCAGGCCACAACCAAGGCCAATAGGGCCAAGATCATAAAATGCAGGTACATTCCCCAGGGTGGCCAAGGTTGCACCCAAGAAAAGCCTAAGAAGGGAAAAAAGGCGGTGGGTTTGATATAAAAATCATAGACCCAGCCCTTGAGCAAAAAGCGCGCGGTGCTAAAAAATAGGAGGGCACCGAACAAAATGCGAAAGGCTGCGAGCGAGGCGTTATCGACTCGGCGCATGCTCAATCTCCGTCGGTGTCGCTAAAGAAGGGATTGACGCCCAGAATACCAGAGATGCTCGCCGAAAATACATTTCGCAGGTCACGAATATTTTGAAAGGCGGTTTCCAAGCCGTCAGACTTTTCGAGGATTGCCGCTGCCAGCGGTGGAGGCACCCCCTCCACCCCGGAAAGGGCCCGCTCAATAATAGTCGCCACACTTTCCGCCACGATGGGATTGCGCGAATGAACCAAATCAAAGAACCCCAAACCGCTGCGGCCCCCATAATCACCGAACCAAAGATTGTTCAGACCTTCAATATTATGGCGCATGTTCTCCAAAGAATTTTCGGCGAAGGGAGACTCCACCAATTCAGGAAAAGCTTCGCCACCGCTACTTTTACCGAGCGGCTTACCGAGCTTCACGTCTTTCAATATCTCAATGGAGGTGGTGAGGTGATTGACCCATAAATTGACGGCATCTTGCGCTTGTGGAAACTCAAAGCTACCCTCCCCTGCCAGATATAAGGTGGCGGCGTAATCTCCTCCCGAGGGACTCCAGGCATTTAGATAATTGCCAAGAGTTGACACCAAGTCCCCGCCTTGGGCCAGCAACAGTTCACACCTTCGGTCACCCGCTCCTCCAGACACAAATTTTTCTAAAATGGAATCCGAGCCCGCACTACCGCCAAAGAGTAAGTATTCTACGGCGGGCAAACCGCGCAACGTAACCCCGATACCTCCCAGGGATTCCGCGGAAAATGCCTCGTCGCCTTGCAATGCCGCTTCGATATTCTCAGGACGGGCCGGCCAAAAATCCACCTTGGATTGAATATCCAAGGTTTTATAGGGGCCGAATCCAAAAAATTCGCTGCGCTTCAATTGGGCTTGAGTATGACGCCAGGCCTGTTGCACCGTTGCTAAACTTGCTTCATCCCGAAGCTGACAAAATCCTTCGACGCTTTCCGCTAATACTTTTCCGGACTGCAAGAGGTCTTCCAGACTGGGCAAAATCACATTTTCCGACAAGGCCTTCAATACCTGAGTCGTCTCAACTTGACTTTGAAAGTTATTTCCCTGACTGCAAGAACCGAAGGAGAATATAACTCCGCAAAGAAAGAGGTATAAACCAAACCACCTTAATTTCATGATTGCTCCCAAACGATTTTATTATAATGATTCTAGAAAACGGATTAGGTCCTCACGATCACCAGCATTTAGCTGACGAAATTTCTCCTTAGAAACTTCTGCCTCACCGCCATGCCACAAAATGGCCTCGGCGAAATTTCGTGCACGTCCATCGTGCAAAAATTCCGTGTGTCCGCTGACTGTCTCGATCAATCCGATTCCCCATAAGGGTGGCGTTCGCCATTCGCTGCCCGAGGCTTCAAAGTCGGTTCGTCCGTCGGCTAAGCCTTCGCCCATGTCATGCAATAAAAGATCGGTGTATGGCCGAATGGTTTGCGACGCTAATTGCGAAACCACATAGTTGGCGTCCGTTGTGAATTGGGGGTGATGACAGCGCACACAACCCAAATCGTTGAATAATTGTTTTCCGGCCAGGACGTTTTGGTCTTCCCAGTCTCTCCTGGCGGGTACCGCTAAGGTTTGGGTGTAAAATTCCACAAAAGCTAAAATATCGTCTTCGACTTCGGGAATCCCGCCGTGGGGAGCCCCGACGCATTCGGATTGACCCGATGGGCAATTTTGTTCGGGAAATAGCGTCGAGGTGATTCCGATATCCGCGTGAAAGGCCCCTGCCACCTGTTGCCGCACATTGGGTTGGTTGGCCTTCCACCCGAAACGACCCAAGCGTGTTTCCACTGCAAGGAAATCCCACACCTGGTTCGGACGACCGGAAATACCGTCACCGTCGGCATCATCAGGATCGGCCAAGGCAAGGATTTGAGATTCGGGAATGTCTTCCAACAATCCCATGCCCGGCATCTGGGGGGCCACGCGGGGCGAAATCTCGATGTCGGGATGAAAGTCACCGAAGGCCAAATTGAAAAAATCATAAACCGGTACCCGTAAAGAATACGCAGTACCATCGCCGTAGGTACCGGGCATCTCCACATAACTGACGGAGGCCTCGGCCTCGGCTGGGATGCCGGGGTTGGAGCGCAACTGGATTTGCCCACCGTAGTTAGGCTCCACCAAGGGACTCCCCGCCGCATCTTTTCCCGTGATGCTGATCTGAAATAACAGCCCCAAGGGAATTTCTTCGGGGGTATCTGGAGGTTTTCCCCTGCCGTCTTTGTTGTGACAAGCAGCGCAGGAACGACCGTTGAAGGTAGGGCCCAAACCGTCCCGCACCGTGGTAGAAGCGGGCGCCACCACCCAATCCTGTTCGAAAAAGGAATTGCCCACTTTAAATTCCCCGTTCTGCTCAAAGGTCAGATTGGGGGCAGGTAAGGAAAATGCACTGGAGGTATCGGCAAATACGGTGGCATCACCTCCGGAAAACTCTTCTCCGGGCTCGGCCTGTAAAAATTCCGAGTCCAAGGTGGAACCACAGCCACTTAGAGCGAGTTGAGTTACTAAAAATAAAAAAAGCATCCCCGGGAGAGTTCTCCCGGGGTACTTCGATAAAAAGGAAATACGTTGAATCAAAGGGATCTATTCTCCATCGGCATCGAGATTGATATCCACACCCAGTTCTAATGCGGCTTCTGACAATAATTGCCCGAAAGTTTGCAAGGCATCAACCGCTGTTTGGATGCGCAGCCGATTGGGGTTGGCATCATCCCCTAAGATTTGTTCATCAAAGGGCACCCCATTGACGGCTAAAGTATTGATTCCATTAATGGCTTCTTCGGCAATTGCCAACTGTTCCTTCATTTGTTGATTTAATTCAGGAGTCACCTGCTCGAATAAATCATCAAGTCCGGTGCCATCGCCCGCTTGGGTTCCATTGCTGCGGGTGTATTGGCCAAAAAAGATATTTTGCACGCTCTTAAAATTGGCCAAAATATCCCGATGGGTATTGTCACTAAAACAGGAATGCTCGTCTTCATCATCTTTGGTTAACAGGGACACCGACATGCGCTCTCCACCGAGTTCCCCACTGGCCAAGGTTCCCACGCCGACGATGACCCGACGTAGGGCTTCGGCAGGTGTGATATTTTGAAAGGAAGCGCGGTAATTTCCGGCCTGCGTGGAATCCCAGGCGTCGACCAAAGACTGCAAATGTTCCACCAGCAAATCTCCCACGATTTGTAAATATTCGCGGCGTCGATCCTGGTTGTTCGCCGTCCCGCCATCCATGAAATCCGTAAAGGGTCTTAATCCCGCGTCTCCGGGGTTTTGATTGAGAT
>JAJFLL010000372.1 GCA_021772695.1 Deltaproteobacteria bacterium | reverse complement strand
TTCCGGATAAAATCGATCCAAATCGTTCCAAGGGACCAAACCCATCGGGGGGGTTTAGGTGTGTGGGTTGGGGAAGGGGGGGTGTTTTAACTTACCGTTTCACTCCAATCCCTTTCCCGCCCACCTTTTTTTGAACCTCATGGACAAATCCCCGCTTTTTTAAAGATTCCTTTTAGTATTGTCATTTCCCGCGAAGCTTTTTAAAGGGCATCTTATAGAAGCTTCGTTTCTATAATTCACCATTCCTGGGGGCCCTAGCGAAGGAGTTCCCCATGATCCCCATATTCCTATTGGTAGGTACCTTAGCCTTGGTGGCGACTGGTTGCCGTGCCACCTCGGCCCACGAAGGCCATGGCCTTGAGGAGAGTTTGCCATCGGGGCCAGACCCACAAACTAACCTGCGCGGAAACTACACCTTGGCCTTCAACTCCCCACGGGAATTGGATCTGTACCGACAAATGCGAGCCTGTACCTTGAGCAATGCCAGTCTGGATCGAGGCCTCTGGGCCCATGCCTTCAATAGTCCAACCCAGCATGGGGTGACGGGGGAAATCCAGGGTCGGGACGACCAAAATATTCAAGCCGATGAAGTGTATGTGGCCCTGTGGCAGGGTGGAGCCGAGGTGGCGGACTGTGAAGGACTCGAGCATTTGCGACAAGAAATTTATGGTGACCCGGCAGGGCGACTTCGCTGGGGCCAGGCACTGATGCTGAGTCCCGACCGCCGAAAAGCGGCTTGGGAGACCGCCGACCGCTTCTTTCAAAGTTTGCAAACGGGGCATGAAATCAGCCCTTACTTGCAACAAAAACGGGGGGATATTCGCGCGCTCCGCGGTGAATATGAAGAGGCAGCCCGATTTTACCGGGCGGCCATTGTGCGGGGCGATTCCTTAGAAAATTACAGTACCCTCATGCGTCTCGCCCAGATCTATCGATTGCAGGGCAGGGAAGTCCGCGCTCGGGGCTATGAATCGCGTGCCTGGGAGTTGGCGCAACGGTATTAAGGTTCTCTGCAACCGGAAAGCTAGTGTGGATTTAGGACGGGTCCATTTGCCTTAGGGGGTTCCCCAAAAGATTCGAAGACACGTTTATTGTTCCGCAAAATTGGGACCGAAAAAGGCCTTCATCACGATGGGGTCTAATTCAATATCATCGGGAAGTGTGAAGACCAATGGCCCGCCGGGGATCTTGTCCATATCCGGTAAGCTTTTCAGCAGGCCCCCAAGGTTAAAGGCCGATTTATTGTCTGCAGCTGCCAACCAGACCAACTCATTGTTTAAAGACCTTCGCAGTTGGGCTGCGAGGACACCTAAGGCAAAGGGTTCGGCCTCATCATGTAGTGGGAAAAGGTCACTATCTTTGATCCATTGGGGAATATCAAAGGTATGGGTCGAGGAGTTCCAGTGTAGGCCGAAATTGCCCCCGGCCTGTACCGCTGCCTCAGACCAGGCGATGAGGGCTGATTTTAAGGAAGTGGTATCGGGATTGGGACTTCTCAGGCTGAGGAATTTTTTCTCGGTATTCATATCATTGATGATCTGAGCCTCGTTGATAAAGCTATCGGGGGAATCGATTCCCAGACGATAAATTTTAAAGACTTCGGCGACGGTAAGGATGTTCATGGCCCAAAAATCCACCAGTCCCATCTGTAGGGCCGACCAATCTTGAAGATCAGGAGTCACCGAGGGATCGAGACTCATAAAGTCTTGGGGTATATTGGCCTTGAATTGGGGAGCATTGGCCAGGGTTCGGGCCATGATGTGAATATCAAAGAAGTTCTCAATAACCAGGTCTACCGCGGTTTGAAAGAGGGTTTCGACATCTCGCCCTTGTCCCGCTTGTAATTCCAAATATCCTCCAAAAGTGGCTAATCCATTTTCAGTCCACTTTTGTTCCAGTTTTTCCATGAGACTGACAAAGCCGTTGGCCTGGCCAAAATAGTCGCTCGCACGAAGCGGTTCCATGGCCAAGATTTCCATCTGAGGAGATTCCACCGTTAGGGCCAACTTACATAGGGCCCCGTAGAAGGCCGCTTCGGGATCCCCTTGGGAGCCCTCGCCTTGGAGGCTGCTGTTGAAGGCGCAGCTGGCTTCCCGATTGCAGCCGGCAAAGTCTTTTCCAGCCAAGGCATTTTTTGCAGCTGTGGCGCTGCCCGAGCCACCGTCACAACCCTTGACCTGCCTTTTTTGGTAGTCTCGGCCGGTGGTCGCATCCGGGGCCGGTTGGGAGATTTCCGGCGGCGGCGATTTGGTATCGGTCGGTTCACCTGTAGGGGCCGCCCCCTGATTGCAGGAGAAAATGCCTAATAATAAGGTCAGAAAAATAAAACGGGAAAAGTTAATGGCTTTCATAGGGTCTCCTCATAAATGGGGCCGAAGCTTCAATGACTCAAACGATCCCAAAAATTCTTTCTCAACATGGAAGGTTTTTGGTTGGTGTTGCTCTTGGAACCGTTAATATTTTGTTCCACTGGTCTTTGTGCATTCACTGACGTGCCAGGATTTTCCCCTCGCTCCAGTTGCTCGTCGCCATCCCAAATCTCTACAGGGTCACCGGGTACGGGAGCCACTTCATCGACGGCTGCTTCATCGGTGGTGGGCAGATACCCTTGAGCCCACAGTGAAGGGGTGGTGGTAAAGGCCATGGCGACGAAGCATAATCCGGCCATCACTAGGGTGAATTTAAATTTATCTTTCATATTTCGCTCCCAAACTTGGTTCCCGGTCTATTGATTTTCATAAATCTCATTCACGCATGGTGATGCATAAGCAAGGAATATACCAGGGGACTTGCCACCCATGAATAAAATAATTAATAATTTCAATTAGTTATAATATTGAAGGATAAATCCTTATTCTCAAAATGATAATAACCTGCTGGTTTCTCATTTTGATGAGTAATAAGCCCGATGCGCCCGAAGAATGGGTTGGAAGATGGATCCAGGTATGTTGCAGGTGGGCAAAATTTTTGCCCGTTAAGGATTCCGCTCTTTGGCGATATAGGTATACATCACCGGCACCACCAATAAGGTAAAGAGGGTGCCGATGGACATGCCCGTGAAGATGACCCAACCCATAGAGTGATGGCTTTGGGCGCCGGCACCACTGGCCAAGATGAGGGGAATCATGGCGATGACCATAGCAAAGGTGGTCATCAAGACGGGTCTCAATCGAATGGCGGCGGCCTCACGAATGGCCTCAAATTTTTTGAGGCCTTTTTCTTCCTGCAATTGATTGGCGAATTCGACGATCAAGATTCCGTGCTTGCTGATCAAGCCGATCAAGGTAACCAAGCCCACCTCGGAATAAATGTTGATGGTAGAGACGCCTAAGTTCATGAAGATCAGCGCGCCGGAAATGGCCATGGGCACCGAGATCATGACGACCAGGGGATCGCGCCACGATTCGAATTTGGCCGCCAGAACTAAAAAAATTAAAATGATGGCAAAGATAAAGGCGTAGATCAGGGTGTTGCCCTGTTGCACCATCTGTCTCGATTGGCCGGTGAATGAAAAGGCAAATCCCTTTGGGAAGATTTTTTTGGCCTCCTTTTCTAAAAAGGCGATGCCTTCACCCATGGAGACGCCTGGAGTGAGCATCATATTGAGGGTAGCTGAATTCATTTGATTGAATTGGGAGAGTGAATTGGGTTTCACCACTTTTTTAAAATCCACCACCGTCTTTAAGGGAATCATTTGTTGTTGTGCGGTGGTAATGTAGATGTCATTGATCATATTTTCATCGAGACGATACTTCCGGGCCACCTGGGGAATTACCTGGTAACTGCGACCTTCCATATTAAAATAATTAATATAGTTATCTCCGAAGGCCACTGCCAAGGCTTGCCCCACCTCTTGCATCGAGACGCCCAATTCTCCCGCCTTGCTGGTATTGACGCTGAGTTCGATCTGGGGCTTGTCCATCTTCAGGGAATTATCGATGAAGATGAATTTCCCGCTTTTATAAGAGAGCTTCATCATCTCGGTCATCACATCGTAGAGCACCGTGTAATCGGGAGACTGTGTGGTAATGACAAACTGCATGGGCAACCCGGAGGTATTACTGGGCAGGGGGGGCAGGCCGAAGGTGTAGAATTGCATGCCGGTGATGTGCCGCAGGTCTTTTTGCAATTCTCGCTGAATCTGTTGCTGGGTGCGTTTGCGGTCGCTCCAGTCCTTTAAAGTGGTGGCCACGAAGGCGGTATTGATGCCGGTAAAACCGGCCACAGAAAAGGCAATTTCATTTTCGGGCAGCCGCGAAAATAATTCGGCGGCTTCCTTGGTATATTTAGCGGAATAGTCGATGTTGGAGTACATGGGACCGGTGCCGGTAGCCAAGACGGAACCCATGTCTTCTTGGGGCGCCAACTCAGAAGGGGTAAAGACGAAGAGTAGGGGAATGCTGGTCAATACCACCACGGCCAATAATAAAATCATCGAGCGGTTGGCCAAGACTTCATCTAATGCCCGTTCGTAGACCCGACGCACCTTTTGAAAATAATGCTCTACCCATTTTTCCATTTTGGGTTTTTCGCCGCCCTTTAAGAAACGAGAACTCATCATAGGCGAAAGGGTCAGGGCGATGATGCCAGAGACCACCACAGAACCGGCCAAGGTGAAGGCGAATTCCCTAAAGAGAGCCCCGGTCAGTCCGCCCAAAAATCCGATGGGTGCATAGACGGCGGCTAAGGTAATGGTCATGACGATGACCGGTGCTGCGATTTCTCTGGCCCCGAGTTTGGCGGCCTCAATGGGTGGTGTGCCCTTGTCGATATGTTGCTGCACATTTTCAACCACCACGATGGCATCGTCTACTACCAGTCCGATGGCCAGGACCATGGCCAAGAGGGTGAGCAAATTTAATGAAAAGCCCATGGCCTGCATAAAGAAGATGACGCCTATCAAGGAAAGGGGAATCGTAATGACGGGAATGGCCACGGCGCGAAAATTTCCCATGAAAAAAAAGATCACCAGGATGACGATGCCGCCCGTGAGCCAAATAGTAAAATTCACATCGCTGATGGATTCGCGAATGAACAAGGTCTGGTCTAATAAGACGTCGTATTCCAAGCCCGCGGGCATTTGGGACTTCATTTCGGGAAGCATGGTCTTGATTTGATCGATGACCGTCAGCGGGTTGGCATCAGGAGTTTGGTTGATGGCCACCGCCACGGCCGGCTTGCCTTTGACAAAGACTTGAGAGTCGTAACTCTGTGCCCCCAATTCGATGGTGGCGATATCGCCCATACGGGTTAGGGTGCCGTCTTGGCTCTTCACCACCATATTTTTAAATTCATCGACACTTTGCAAGGTGGTTAAGGCATCGATGGAGGTGATGTTATAATAACCTTCCACCTTACCGGCGCCCGCCTGGTAGTTATTGCTTTGAATGGACTGCAAGACCTGGGTGGGGCTCACTTGCCTTGCGGCCATGGCCTGGGGATTGAGCCAGATGCGCATGGAAAAATTCTTGGCACCGAGGATGTCTACTTCGCTGACCCCGTCGACGGTTTGAAACAGCGGTTGCACCACTCGGTTTAGGTACTCGGTGATTTCCTCGGCGGTCATGGTCTCACTGTAGAAACCCAGGTAATAAAGGTCGATGTTGGAACCGGTCTGTTTTTGAATAACCGGTTGCTGCGCGTCCGGTGGCAATTGGTTTTGGGTCTGCGCCACTTTAGAAAGAATTTCGGCCAGGGCCGCGTTGGGATCGTAATTCAAGGTGATGTAAGCCTGAATCTGGCTTTGTCCCGGCGTAGAGCTGGAACTTAAGTAATCGATGCCTTCCGCTGAAGAGAGGGCCGTTTGAATGGGGACGGTGATAAAACCTTGAATGAGGTCTTGGGGTGCCCCGGGATAGGCGGTGGTTACCGTGATCACGGTATTTTCCATCTTGGGAAATTCCCGGATTTCCACCGAGAAAAAACCTTCAATACCGAGCAGTAGGATCACGAGACTGATCACGGTGGCCAAGACGGGCCGTTCGATGAAAATGTCAGTGAATTTCATGTTACTCCAAGGGCATGGTTTCGGGAATTTTTAAGGGATCGTCTTTGAAGACAACCCAGGTTCCGTCTTGAAGTTTTAATTGACCTGAGGTGACTACCTTGGATCCCGCCGGAATGCCCGTTGGGATGGCCACTTCATTGCCTTGTTCCATGCCCGGTTTCACCGATACCCGTTTCACTTGATAACTCTTCTTTTTGTCGTGCTCCTTTTCGGTTTTAGCATCGACCACATAAACCGTATCACCGTAGAGGGTGTAGGCGACGGCGGTTTTAGGAATAGAAATGACATCTACCTGCTGTTTGAGATTGATGGCCACGTTAGCAAAACCACCAGGGGTCAAGGCGTTGTCTTCGTTGGGTAATGAAGCTCGCAGATTGACGTTACGGGTATTGGGATCGACGGAAGGGCTAATGGCCGTAATGGTGCCCGGAAAGGTTTTGTCAGGCAAGGAATCGGTGGTTACCGCGATACTTTGCCCCACCACTACCTGCGATAAGTTTTGTTCAGGAATGTAAAAATCCACAAAGAGTGTGCCCTGGGTATCTAGGGTCACGATTGCGGCGCCACTCTGCACCATTTGTCCCAGGCTCACTTGGCGAATTCCTAGGCGGCCGGTAAAGGGGGCTGCGATATGCAAATGATTGAGGTTGGCCTGTGCTTGTTCCACCTGGGCTTGTGCTTCTTCTCGTTCGGCGATGAGTCGGTCCATGTGAAATTGGGAGATGGCTCCGGAGGCCAAGAGGGGACGAAAGCGGACCACCGCATCTTGAGCCAAACTGAGGGAGGCACGGGCATTTTTTAATTGGGCTTGCTGCACACTGTCGTCGAGGACCACGAGTGGGTCGCCTTGGTTTACGCTTTGACCGTCTTCAAATAAAATTTTGACCACTTTGCCAGAGACCTGGGTGGTGACTTCTACGCCTTGAATGGCCGTGAGGGTACCGATGGCCGCGAGGGTGGGTTGCCAGGTTTGGGAAGTGGCGTCTGAAACCGATACCGTCACCGCTGGAATGTCGCGCTCCTTCATATAGAGCTCTTTGGCAAAATCGCGGAATAGATTATAGGCCAAGATGCTACCGAAGACGGCAAAGAGGAAAATGGCCATTAATAGGAGTTTGGATTTCATGATCCAGTCTTTCATTGAGGAATTTACCAAAAAAATCAAGAAACTTGAGCTTCCGAGGCTTTTTTATTAAGGGCAGGCCATGGGACCGATCGGTGCTATTTTTTTGCTCATATTTTTCTGGGTCCGGCTGCCTTCTGCTGGAGCCCAGGAACTCGCCATGGATCTAAAAGGTCCCGAATCCCGTCCCATAAGCAGTCCGCAAACCACTCAATCTGGCAACGAAACCGATCTGTTGGTTCAAGGAGAAATCCAAAACATTCAGGCTCAACTCAATGAATTGGTCCCCGATCAAAGTGGCACTTTAGCCCTGTCCTTTAATCAAGCCATCCAATTGGCCATTCTCAATAATTTGAAGACCCTGACCGCTGAAGAACAGGTGCGGGAGGCCCAAGGTACCTTTCTGCGTTCCCTCTCAGGCCTCTTGCCCAATTTAAATGGCCAGGCCGTGCAGACACGACGCACCTCGAATTTGGTGTCCACGGGTTTAGACCCCAGTGTGTTTCCAGGAATTACTCCCGGAGCCTTTGGTCCCTTCAGTAACTTTGATGCCCGCATTTATTTGGTGCAAAATATCTTTGATTTGGCGGCCATCGGGGAAATGCAGGCGGGAAAATCCGGTTTACGGCTCGCTAAAATTCGCGTCACCTTGGCCAAACAATTGGTTTTTCAAGCGGCGGGAACCGCTTACATCAATGCGCAAACGGCCTTAGAAAACGTTCAGGCCGCCGAGGCCGACTACGTATTGGCCAAAACCCTCTATGAATTGACGAAGGTTGGATTTGATGCCGGGGTCGTCTCGGGGGTCGACAAGGCCCGTGCCGAGTCCAAGATGCTAGAGATGGAAACCAAATTATTCCAGGCCCAAACTAAGGTGGAAGAAACTCAAAACCAACTGAGGGGAGTCTTGTTGGTACCCATGACCACGGCATTGAACTTGACGAGTCCGCTAAGATCCACCGGCCCCCATCCGCCCTCTGCGGAAACTGCAGTACAATTGGCCCAGAAACAACGGCCCGAAATATTGGAATCCCAAGAAGAGATCCGAAAGGCCAAGTATGAACATCGCACCGCCCTGGGCCAGCAACTGCCATCCTTGGGTTTTGCCGCCAATTACGGGGCTTCGGGAACTTCCCCCACCGAAAACGTCGCCGGAACTTATCAATTGGCCGGGATGGTGCAAATTCCCATCTTTGACGGCGGCAATACGGCGGGCCAAATCGCCGTGGCCAAGAGCAAGCAACGGCAAGCCGAATTGCAACTCGGTAATCTCAAACAACAAACCGATAAAGACGTGAGAGATGCCCTGGCGAATTTAAAATTTGCCTCTAAGCAAATTGTTTCCAGCTCGAAAAACGTGCAGGTCACTAAATTAGAATTGCAACTGGCCCGGGAACGATTTTTTACCGGTGTGGGTGACAATCTCGAAGTGGTTCAGGCCCAAGCCTCTTTGGCCAACGCCCAAGACGCCTATGTGCAGGCCTTGGGTAAATATAATACCGCTCGGGTGAAGCTGGCGGTGGCCATGGGCACCACCGAAACATTTCAATTTTAATCCATGGATTATCGCATCAAGATGACACCGTCGATCATGGAAAATTCCACATGATCTGCGGCGAGTAAGGCCTCTAAGGGTTGGGCGTGGTCGCCCTGTCGCACTCCAATGAGGTCCGCTTTTTTTCCAGCGGTAATACTGCCAATCTCATTTTCTAATTTAAGGGCCTTGGCACCGTTCAAGGTGGCCATCTCAAGGATTTGTGCCGGGGTCCTATCGGGGAAGGCAGCATGGGTCTTCCGTAACACCTCAAGCATAGACAGGCTGGGGGCGCTGGCAAGACTGTCCGTGCCTAAGGCCACGTTGACATCGGCATCGAGGGCCGCTTGCATGGGGAATTTTCGGTGGCCGAAGTACTCGTGAGAAAGGGGGCAATAGACGATGCTGACCCCACGCTGTCCGCAGATGGCAAGTTCCGGAGGGGTAAGGTAATTTCCATGAATTGCCAAAACTCTATTGTCAATAAATCCTCTTGATTCAAGTTCTTGGATAGCTGATACAAAGTGATGCTTTAACTCGGTACCCCGTTCGGCGATCAGGTCAAACAGTGGCCCCGTCGCCTTTTCAAAATAGAGTTCCTCATCCTGACTCTCACTCAAATGCATGGAAAACAAATCATGGGGAGAGGCGAAGCATTTTTCTAGTACCGAGGGCACCAATGCGTGGACCGAATGGGGCGTAGGGCTGATGCTCCACCGCGGAAACTTGTCTTGATAGATCTGGGTCAAGTTCTCTGCGGCCGCCAAGACCTCCTGGGCCACCTCCGGCACCACGCCTAGGACCTCGATAAAGAGATGGCCTCGAAGTGGTGAATGTAAGAGGTTTTCTAGGTCTGCATTAAAACTGATGTGGTCGCCAACACAGGTGGTGCCCCCTAAAATGGCCAGTAAGATGCCCTTACTCAAGCCTTGCTTTTGCATCTGGGGATCGCTCTGGTTTTTTTTGGCCAGGACTTGGCGGATCCACGAGGTAAAGCCCCCGGAAAACTCTAATTCATGGAGGAAACTTAGTTCTAGGTGGGAATGGGCGTTGACCAGGCCGGGAAAGAGGGCGGCATCGGCTAAATCAAAGATATCGGCATCATTTAAGGCCTCTCGCGGTAGGGTGTTTCGCCCCCCCGCATAGACGATGCGGTCCTGTTGAATCCAAACGGCCGGAGCATGGATCACCGGTTCCCGAGGGTTTTGGAGGGATTTGGCATAAAGCAGCATGGCGGAGGTTTCCTATCATGAAACCCGTTCAAGGCAACCACTAGGCAAAACTTTTAATTGAGGTAATTGTAGAAGGTGTCACGTTGCCGGGCCACCTTGCCCATTTCGCCCACCACCCGTTTGATTTCAGCCACGCTGGTGTGATGGGGGGATCCCGTAGAACGGACCACGTTCTCTTCGAGTAGGGTGGAGCCCATGTCGTTGCCACCGAATTGAGTGGCCACTTGGGCCACCTGAATGCCTTGCGTGAGCCAAGAGATCTGAATATTTTTGATGTTGTCGAGAAAGATGCGGCAAATGGCCAGGGTTTTTAGGTAATCGTGACTGCCCACTTGTTTGCCGCCCATGGGAGAATTGCCGGGCACGTAGGTCCAAGGAATGAATGCGAAGAATCCTCCCGTGCGATCTTGCAGTTCCCTTAACAGTCGCAAATGTTCCACTCGTTGTTCATAGCTTTCTTTGTGGCCAAACATCATGGTGGCCGATCCTTGAATGCCAAGATTGTGGGCGGTTTCAAAAATCTCGAGCCATTGGGCGCTCTTACATTTTCCTGAGGAGATCTCTTGTCGCATACCATCATCGAGAATTTCGGCGCCACCGCCGGGAATGCTGTCGAGGCCGGCCTCTTTTAAGGCACTCAGCAGTTCGTGGTAGCTGAGCTTGCAGACATGGGCCACATGGTGCAATTCTGGAGGTGAAAAGGCGTGGATGGTGATTTGAGGAAACATTTCTTTAATATGCCGTACCATGGAGGTGTAATAGTCGAGTTTAAAATCGGGGTGGTGGCCCCCTTGCATCAGAATTTGGGTTCCCCCTATCTGCAGCAGTTCTTCAATCTTTTGATCGATTTCAGAAAAACTCAGCTCCCAAGATTCGGCGTGGCCCTTGTCTCGGCGAAAGGCGCAAAATTTACAGCGCAATACACAAACATTGGTGTAATTGAGGTTACGATCGACCACATAGCCGATGACCGCGCCGTTTTTTTCTTCATTGAGTTCACGCGCAAAGCGCCCCAGGGTGAGGAGGTCACCGTCGCGAAATAAGGTCAGGGCATCGTCGGGAGTTAGACGTTCGTGCTGTTCAAGTTTATGCAACAAAGCGGAGGGAAGTGTCATAGGCTTGATTCTCCAGTTCACCCACCCAGTCGAAAAATAGTTTGAGGCCGATCAAGTCGGGGCCTTCGATGTCGTATTTAATGTGGTCCCGTAAATAAACCAGAGCGTCTTCGGGAGCAATAATTTCTTGTTGGTTCGCAATAAGCTCGAGGTTTTCTAGGCCGTGCATTTTTGCATTATGTAGCTGAGTTATCAGTTCAGAGGTGATAGGGCCAGAGCTCATCCAGCAGGCAAAAACAAAGGGCAGACCTGTTAAGTCCAACCATTCTTGACCCAAATCTAGAGAATTTCCAAAATGAGAGTGGATCAAAGCCTGATCTCCGATTTTTAAAACAGCATGGGCGTCATTGGGATTGGAAACCCATTGAATATCTTCAAGCAGGCGATGATATTTTTTAACGAGTAAAATTTTAAGCAAGCGATTCGATGTCTTGCTCTCGGGATCTAGACATATTTTTTCAACCTCGTGCAAATTGGAGTGAGATTGATTGAAAAATACTTTTACGCTTTGTACGGCGCCGTGGCAGGCGATGCCCGTTCCGGGGATCAGACGAAGGTTGGGGATTTCGAGGTAAGATACCACGGGCAATAGGGCAACCTCGAGACGACCCAATAAAATGGCCTCATGCAGTCCCACCGGCGGCTGCAACACCAATCCTTGCGGCGTGATTTCGTCAAGGCCTTCTAAAAGGGGACGAGCATTTAAGTAGGGGACCGATCCAATAAGCGGCATGGGCCCGGTTTGACATGACCAAGCTTTAAGGTCAACCGAAGTTGGGAGGTTTGAAAATGTTTTTCAGTTCTAAATCAGGTCCTGGACCTTAGCTTGACTAAAGCACCCAGACCTGATTTATCCCTAGGTGACTGAATTGCCGTTCATTTGTGGGTGATCCCCCATTATAATACTTTGTCCTTAAAATTCCTCAGGAGGATTTCAAACATGAGTTCATCGTCACGCCGCTCAGTTATCGTCAGCGCTGCTAGAACCCCTATCGGAAGTTTTCTCGGGAGCATTTCTTCCCTTTCAGCCCCGCAATTAGGCGCCATTGCCATCAAAGCCGCTGTCGAACGGGCCGGCATCAAACCAGAAACCGTTGAGGAAGTGATTATGGGCAATGTGCTGACGGCTGCCGAGGGGCAATCGCCGGCCAGGCAAGCATTATTGGGCGCGGGTCTGCCCAAAGAAACGGGCGCCTTGACCATTGGCAAGGTCTGTGGCTCCGGGCTTAAGGCGGTGATGTTGGCCGATCAAATGATTCGGGCCGGCGACCGCGACATTGTCGTGGCCGGAGGAATGGAATCCATGAGTCAAGCCCCCTATGCCATGCCCCAAGCGAGACAGGGTTACCGAATGGGAAACGGCCAGATCATCGATACCATGGTCCACGATGGCCTTTGGGATCCCTATAATAATTTTCACATGGGAGCCGCCGCCGAAATGTGTGCCGAAAAATATAAGGTAACTCGTGAAGATCAGGATCAATTTGCTGCCGAGAGCTACCGGCGTGCCTTAGACGCCATTGCCGCAGGAAGATTTAAAGAAGAGATTGTACCGGTCCCCGTGCCGCAACGTAAGGGTGATCCGGTAATGGTCGATACCGACGAAGAACCTGGGAAAGGAAATATTGATAAACTTCCGGGCCTTCGTACCGCCTTCAAAAAAGAAGGCACGGTAACGGCCGGCAACGCCAGTTCCATTAATGATGGGGCCGCTGCCCTCGTGGTGATGAGCGAGGCCAAAGCCAAAGAGCTTGGTTTAAAACCATTGGCGGTGATCGTGTCCCATGATCAAGCGTCCATTGAGCCCGAATGGTTTACCATGGCACCGTCCGTGGCCATGGAACGGGCATTAAACCGCGCCAAACTGCAGGCCTCTGATATCGAACTTTGGGAAGTGAATGAGGCCTTTGCCGTCGTCGCCTTGGCCAATAATCAAAAGATTGGTATTCCCGCCGATAAGGTTAATGTCAATGGAGGTGCCGTTGCCTTGGGTCATCCCATTGGCGCCAGTGGAGCTCGCATTTTGGTGACCTTACTCTATGCCATGAAAGATAAAGGCGTTAAAAAAGGTCTGGCAAGCTTGTGTATTGGCGGTGGTGAAGGCGTGGCCCTCATCGTCGAACGTTAAATTCCGTACATTTTAATTTTAAAATTCTAATCCAAATTTATTTAGGAGCTATTATGGCTATTCAAAAAATAGGTGTCCTGGGAATTGGACAAATGGGTGTGGGGATCGTGCAAATTGCGGCCCAGGCAGGATTCGATGTTTTGGCATCAGATATCAGTGAAGAAAAAAATCAAAAGGCCAAGGCCAAGATTGAAAAATCTTTAGGCCGCTTGGTCGAGAAAGAAAAAATCTCGGCCTCAGATCGAGACAATGTCTTAGCCAAAATCAAATGGACCACTGCAAATAAAGATTTTGCCGATCAAGACCTTATCATCGAAGCGATTACCGAGAACGTAGAAGCGAAGGTCAAACTTTTCGGTGAACTCGATAAAATAGCAAAATCCGATGCCATCTTGGCCACAAATACTTCCTCTATTTCGGTCACTCGCTTGGCCGCGGCCACGGGGCGACCTGAAAAAGTCATCGGCATGCACTTTTTTAATCCAGTACCGGTCATGAAATTGTTGGAAGTGATTCGCGCAGTCCAGACCGATGATGCCACTTTCAAGATTGCGACAGAAACTGGCGAAAAACTCGGCAAGCAAGTGGTCAGTGTGAAGGATTCCGCAGCCTTTATCGTCAACCGCACCTTATTACCCTTTCTCAATGAGGCCATGTTTACCCTCTACGAAGGGATCGGCAGTGCAGAAGATATCGACAAGGCCTGCAAATTGGGTCTGAACCACCCCATGGGCCCCCTTGAGCTGGCGGACTTCGTCGGCCTAGATACCCTATTGGCCGTTCTCGATGTGATGTATAAGGAATTTGGCGACACTAAATACCGTGCCTGCCCCTTACTCAGAAAATACGTTGAGGCCGGATGGTATGGCCGCAAAACCGGCCGCGGTTTTTACAATTATCAAGCCTAGGAAATTTCTATGAGTGAATATGAAAACTTATTGATATCGATTGAAGACCGACTTGCCACTGTCAAAGTGAACCGTCCCAAGGCACTCAATGCCTTAAATGGCGGCGTGCTTGCCGATTTGGAACAGGCCTTTACCGAATTAGACCAGAAGTCCGAAGTGGGTTGCATTATCTTGACCGGCGAAGGTGAAAAATCATTCGTGGCCGGTGCGGATATCGCCGCCATGAAAACCATGACGGTCCTCGATGCACAAAAATTCTGTGATCTGGGGCACCGGGCCATGCTGGCCGTAGAAAATTGTCGCAAGCCGGTGATCGCCGCCGTCCATGGCTTTTGCCTCGGCGGAGGCTTGGAATTGGCCCTCGCCTGCGATTTTATTTTCGCCTCCGGGGCTTCCAAACTGGGACTTCCGGAAGTTAATCTAGGACTTTTTCCCGGTTTTGGGGGCACCCAACGATTGTCCCGTCTCATCGGAAAAAATCGAGCCAAGGAACTGATTTATACGGCCCGCATGTTGTCTGCGGCCGAGGCCTTCCAATGGGGCATCCTCAATCGAGTGTGCGAGCCCAGCGACCTCTTGTCTGAGGTCGAGGCGGTGGCGAAAGATATCTTGAAGAAAGGCCCTGTTGCCATCAGCCTGGCCAAGGAAGTGGTCAATCGGGGCACCGACCTTGACCTGACAAGCGGGCTGACCTTAGAAAAAAATAGCTTTCCCTTAATTTTTGCCACCCAAGATTGCAAAGAAGGGGTCAGTGCATTTTTAGAAAAACGTAAGGCACAGTTCAAAGGGAATTGATGCTTCATTGAACGGATTGCAAAGGAAGTTAAGCCATGGATTTTTCCTTAAGCGATGAACATAAAATGATTCAAGAAATGGCGCGGAGTTTCGCCCAAAAAGAGGTGGCGCCCGTTGCCGCTGAGCTCGACCAAAAGAGCGAGTTTCCGGCTAGGCACCTCCCCAAGATGGCCGAATTGGGTCTGATGGGCATGATGGTGCCGCCTGAATGGGGCGGCTCGGGACTCGACGCCTTGAGTTACGTCTTGGCCTTAGAAGAAATCGCCGTGGCTTGTGCCTCTACGGCCGTGACCATGTCGGTCAATAATTCCTTATATAGCAGTCCGATCCTGAATTTCGGCAATGACTTCCAAAAAGAGAAATACCTGAAGCCCTTCGCCGAGGGAAAGCAATTGGGAGCCTATGCGCTTTCCGAACCCGGTGCAGGCAGTGACGCCGCCTCGCAAAAAACCACGGCCACTTTGAAGGGCGATAAATTCATTCTCAAGGGAACCAAAAATTTTATCACCAACGGTCCCAATGCCGATGCCATGATAGTGTACGCCATGACAGACAAAGAAAAACGGCATAAGGGCATCAGTGCGTTTGTTGTCGATAAAACCTTGCCTGGTTTTTCTGTCGGGAAGATCGAAAAGAAATTGGGTATTTGTGCCTCTTCCACCTCAGAAATTGTTTTAGACAATTGTGAGGTGCCTAAAGAAAATCTGCTTGGAGAAGTGGGGCAGGGATTTTCCATTGCCATGAATACCTTAGACGGCGGCCGTATCGGAATCGCCACCCAAGCCATCGGCATCGCCCGCGCCGCCTTTGAAGCCGCCGCCAAATATTCCACGGAGCGGGAGGCCTTCGGGGGCCCGATCAGTCAATTTCAAGCCATTCAGCATTTTCTGGCCGATATGGGCACGAATATCGATGCGGGACGATTGTTGATTCACCGTGCCGCTTATATGAAAGACCAAGGGCAAAATATCAATAAGGTCGGAGCCATGGCTAAATTGTTCTGCTCTGAGACGGCCATGTGGGTAAGCACCAAGGCTATTCAAATTCATGGCGGATACGGTTATATTAAGGAGTATCCGGTGGAACGGTATTTTCGTGACGCCAAGATCACGGAAATTTACGAAGGAACCAGTGAGATTCAGCGATTGGTCATCTCACGGGCGATTTTAAAAGAAATTACCGGATAATTATTTCATATGGGGGCCAGGGAAGGAACCCAGGGTATGCATCATCCCAAAAATAAAAAGAAACCCCAAACCTTGTCGGGCATTCCCCTCAAACCCTATTACGATTCCAGCGATCTAAAAGAATTTTCCGCAGAAAAAAATCTGGGAGCACCTGGTGAGTTCCCCTTTACTCGCGGTCCCTATCCCTCCATGTACCGTGGTCGCCTTTGGACCATGCGGCAGTTCGCCGGTTTCGGTACCCCTGAACAAACCAATGAACGTTTTCACTATTTGATCGAGCATGGGCAAACCGGTCTTTCGGTGGCTTTTCATTTTCCGACCCTGATGGGATATGATTCCGATTCTCCGCGGGCCCGGGGAGAAGTGGGAGTCTGTGGGGTTGCCGTCGATACCTTGAAAGACATGGAAACCATCTTTGATGGCATTCCTCTCGATCAGGTGACCACGAGCATGACCATCAATCCGCCGGCATCGGTATTGCTGTGCATGTATCTCGCCGTCGCACAGAAACAAGGAGTGGCCTTAGATAAAGTTAGCGGGACTGTTCAGAACGATATTTTAAAAGAGTACATGGCCCAGCATTCCTATATTTTTCCTCCGGAACCCTCCATGCGCTTGATTGTGGATTCCATCGAATACTGTTCCAAAAATTTACCCAAGTTTAATCCCATCAGTATCAGCGGTTATCATATTCGCGAGGCCGGGTCGACGGCGGTGCAAGAATTGGCCTTTACCATCGCCGACGGCATCGCCTATGTGCAGGCCTGTGTGGACCGCGGCATGAATGTAGACTCCTTCGCACCGCGCCTGAGTTTCTTTTGGGATATTCACAATGATTTTTTTGAAGAGATCGCTAAATTAAGGGCCGCCCGCCGCATGTGGGCCCATATCATGAAAGATCGCTTCCATGCCAAACAGCCCGAGAGCATGCGTATGCGTTTTCATTGCCAGACGGCGGGGGTCACCCTGACGGCACAACAGCCCTATAATAATGTGGCTCGTGTCTCCTTGCAGGCCTTGGCTGCCGTGCTCGGAGGTACGCAGAGTCTGCATACGAATTCCCTCGATGAAACCTTGGCCCTACCCAGTGATGATGCCGTTCGTATTGCACTAAGGACCCAGCAGATCATTGCCCATGAATCCGGGGTTACCGACGTGATCGATCCCTTGGCGGGTTCCTATTTCATGGAATCCCTAACCGATACCATTGAGGCCGAAGCCAATCGTTACATAGAGAAAATCGATGAGCTCGGCGGCATGGTGGCCGCCATTAAAACCGGGTATCCCATGCAACAAATTGCCGAGGCCTCGGCGGCACAACAGCGACGTATCGAAACCGCAGAAGAGATCGTGGTGGGCGTAAATCGATATCAACTAGAAGAGGAAGAACCCCTCGATATTTTAAAGATCGATACCACTGTTGAGGCCAAGCAGGTCAAAAATTTACAACAGGTTCGTGCCGAACGGGACCAGGCACAGGTGGACTCCCATTTGGCCCAACTCAAAACCGCCGCATCCACATCTGAAAATCTAATGCCCTATATATTAGACGCGGTGAAGGCCTATGCCAGTGTGGGTGAGATCATGGGCACCCTGCGAGAAATTTGGGGCGAATATCACGACCCGTGCATCGTATGACCCCACTGAAAATTTTGCGATCGGTCTTAATCCTTGATGACTGGACGGATCAACGCTCTATTCAGACATGGAAGCGCTAGGAGGGGTTTTAGTGAAAAAGTTTCATATTGCTATTGGGGTTCGCAATATCGACGAATCTATTAACGACTATTCCGTGCGATTAGGACAAAGGCCACATTTTGTCGTTCCCGATGAATACGCACTGTGGCGAACGCCGACGCTAAATTTTTCCATTCGAAAATCTGACGATGACTCGGCCAAGGTTCGACACTTAGGCTGGGAAGATGCCGAGGTCGCCAATTTCACCTCAGAGACCGACGTTAATGGAATTGTTTGGGAAAGGTTCAATCCACAAAATCAAGTGGATGAGATAAATGCGGCCTGGCCGGGGGTTAAATGTGACGGCGAGTAGCGGGAATAATATGGAAATAATGCTGAACGAATTAAGAACAAGGTTCCATCTAATAAAACCATATCGGGCCTATACATATTGTCCCGCGCAATATCCCGAGGCCCAGGCCCATTGAAAATTGTATCCCCCGAGATGGCCGGTCACATCTACGGTCTCGCCGATGAAATAGAGCCCCGGTACCTTGTGGGCCTCGAAGGTCTTGGAAGAAAGTTCCTGGGTAGCCACCCCACCGAGGGCTACCTCTGCCGTACGCATGCCCTCAGTACCCGCGGGATTTACCTCCCATCGATTTAAGACATGACTGATTCTCCCCAATTCCTTTTTACCGTAGTATTCCATTTTCTTATTGGCAAACACCGTTTCGCATAAGCGCTTGGCCCAACGTTTGGGTAAGACTTCTCCTAAGACGGTTTTGAGTTCTAGTTGGGGAAAGGTGGCCTGTTGTTCGAGGAGCCATTCTTGGGCGTTTTGGTCGGGTAATAAATTGATGTGTAGTGAAAGCCCGGGTTGCCAATAAGATGAGATCTGTAAAATGGCCGGCCCACTGAGTCCACGGTGGGTGATCAACATGGCCTCGCGAAACTTGGTTTTCTTACAGCCCACCTCCACGTCGAGGGCGATACCCGAGAGTTCCTGAAAAAATTGATCTTTGTCGTCCCGGGAAAAGGTCAATGGCACGAGGCCGGCTGAGAAGGGAATGACTTCCAGTCCAAACTGTTGGGCAACGCGGGTGCCAAAATCGCTGGCGCCCATCTTGGGAATGGATGGGCCGCCGGTGGCGATCACCAAATGGGAGCTGGCAAAAATTTCATGGGGTGTATGAACATGGAATCCATCTTGGGAGTCCACCTTAAGCACTTCTGCGTTAACTTGAATCTCTACACCTGCCTGCTCACATTCCTGAACTAGCATCGCCACGATGGGTCCGGATTTTTGATCGCAGAAGAGTTGCCCCTTGGTTTTTTCGTGATAGGTGAGGCCGTGCTTTTCTACTAAAGCAATAAAGTCAGAAGGTTGGTAGCGGGAGAGGGCCGATTTGGCGAAATGGGGATTTTGCGAGAGATAGGCATCGGGATGGGTATAAATATTGGTAAAATTGCAACGACCGCCTCCTGAAATCAAGATCTTGGCACCGACTTTTTTGCCCTTCTCTAATAAGAGAACCCGTCTGCCCCGTTGGGCAGCGGTGATGGCGCACATCAGGCCCGCGGCACCGGCACCAAGAATGATGACATCGTAATTTTTCATGCCGTCAGAAACCCTTTGTACACAGCGAAAAGTAAAAGAGAGCTACGAGTCTTTCAAGAAGAATGGAAGCGGCAAAATTTGTAGTGCGACCCCATGGAGAAAATATATTAAAAAGTTGGGACTATTTCTACCATAGCCTCGATTCAATGGGTCTTTTAAAAATATTTAAAATTAGAGTTATGTTGCGAGGACTTCCGCAAATTCCAGTAAGTTTCAGGACAAATTTTCATAAAAATCGGTAGTCTATAGTGTAAGGAAAGTAGATTTAAGGTTTTTTGATTTTGCTATGCTGGCCAACGCCTTTTTGTTCCTCGTGGGCAAGGGCTTCATCCGTCGCCAGCTGCTCGGTGTTATCTTCCTCTGAAAGTATGCGGGCCGGAGGGTGCGGAGTAACTTCCTCATTAATTCTGAACTGTGGTTCCATGTTCACTTCAGGAGGTACCTGAGTTTGGCGACGGCGTTGAGAGGCAGCACCTGGAATTCTAACCATGTTTTTAAAATTAAGGTGTTTCAAGGTGACCGCTTTGAGTCGTGGTGAGGGGTAGAGCGCACCCTGTTGGGATTGGTTTTTGATTTCTTCCTGGTTTTCCTTTAAATATTTTTGGTGAGAAGCCTTCTTTTTGTCACTAAAGGAATTTCCAAACTGTCCCCATAACAGGCCCGCAACTACGCCGGTCACAAAGGACCCGCTCAATGCCGCAAAGACGGGGATGATTCCCGCCCCAGCTAGCAGTAGTCCTACCCCGCTCATCAGGACTCCCCCCATTGTGGCTCCAGCTGTCATGCGCTCAATTCCACGCGATTCCATGGCATTGGATTCAATGCCCAATAAATTTTGGGTTTTTTTAAGAAATCTTTGACCTAAAAATTTAAACCAATTCGCGGCCGACCAAACATCTTGAGGGATTTCGTGGGTGATGCCCAATAAGCCTGCCGCCTCTAAGGTTTTATTGAGGTAGGGTGCGTCGAAGTTCAATTCGGTCCAAATGGGATTTGGTTGTAAACGATAAGTTAAGTTCAATTCCGAATATCGAGTATCCATTTTCGACCAATCGCCAATCTCTTCCAAGTCGAATCGACTGGACAATTCAATATCCCGGGCAATTCTAATCACCAGTGGTTTTGCTTTTTTGACAAGGGCCTCGTCCATTGAGATTTTTTTCAATAGTTCGACCACCGCGCCCATGGCGTAGGTTCGTAAGATTCGTTCGTCGGTATCGGGAGTCTGGTATTCTTGAAGCTTGGCCTTAATTCTAGATACGGGCGGTTTTTCACAAGTCTTAAGCAGGAAAAATAGACTTTCTTGAAGTTCCCTTTCCGCAATGAGAGGAAAGTTGCCGAAGGTCACCAGTTCTTGGATGGCCAAAACCCGGTCGGTGATGGTGGCCCGCTTGTCTAATATGGTTTGTTTGGCCATGGCGATTTGTTCCGCAGCCACTTCCTGTTTCAAGCGATAGGGGTGCCCGGTATTTTTTTTGGGACCCGGCTTAATGAAACTCATCGCTACGGATGCCGATGCGAGTCCCGTCAAAATCAGCCCTGCCACCGTAGGTTCTCCATGCAATAAGGTGTCTAGGCCTAAGAGGGCAGGGACACCAAGGCCATGGAGTCGGTTCTGGATATTAAATTTGATCTGGGAGCCCGCTTCAAAGCTGATGTCTTCAATGCGTTGCCCCTGAGACAGGGTAACCGCTTCGAGCTCGCCGTTTTCATCTAATTGAACGACGCTGCCCCGGTGAAAGGGTACCCCTTGGATTTCGAAATCTCGGCTCAAGACCGCTTGTTTGAGTTGGCCGCTGGCATAAAAATGCACGTGTCCTTGATGGGAAGGGCTACAAGGAATTTGCTGTACCCAGTGAGGACGGGGCAGGGCGATAGATCTAATGTAACCTTCTTGATCGAAGGTCACCAAGGTGTCTGCAGGTAAATTGAGGCCGTTGGCCGTTTGGTAGGTCGGCACTAGGTATGAAAATTCCCGATGGTCGTAATGCAAAGTAAGCCAGGAATCCTTCGGCAACTGGACTCCGGCGATGGTCATGGCATTTTTTAAAATAACCCGCTCCGTACCGCTCATGCTGTAAGAAAAGGACACACTGTTTCGCTTTACCTCACCCAAACTATTGTCGAGTTCTTCGAAGCGAGGCGTGGGATAACCCTCGCCCAAAAATGCTTCTTTAAGACTTGCCCATGCCTTGGTCAGGACGGAGGCCATCAACAAACTGCTGATACCTGTCAAAAGACTTGCAGCGGGGTGTTGACTCAAGATTGCCCCGCCGTCGATGGCAGCGTTGGCCAAATTTGGGGTCAGAAAGCTGGCTAAGCCGGCACCCAAGGCAGCCATTCCTAGACTGCCACCGCCGCCCAACAGCCCGCGGCGATTTTTTCCAATGGCTTGCGTAGTACCCGCGCTGGGTTTCAGTCTGTCTTGGTGGGCCTTGGCAAAGAGTTCGACGATCTTTTCGGCAATATTCGAACCATCAGGTGCCACCGCTTCGACGTGATCAAAGTATTGGTTGAGACCATAGTGAGCCCGACCCATGGCCAGTACCAAGATAGAAATTCCGGCTTCTGCGGCTTCTCGTTGCAGTTGGGGTAGCGTCTTGGGGTAGTTCCTTTCAGTTTCGTCGCCATCGGTAATTAAAATAATATAATTGGCCTTGGCCTTTTTATTTTGGATCCACTCGATGGCCATGGCGATGGATTCCCGCAGATTGGTGCCGCCCCTCATAGAACCATCCCGGTAGGCCTGTTCTTTTAGGTTTAGCAGTTCGTTTTTTTTTCGCCGGTTATTGAGCGGTTTGCCCAAGGGCTTGGCCACCCGAAGATCCCCTTGAAAGACGATTTCGCCGTAATTTATCTTAAGTTCTTCACTGAGATAAATGGCATCGGCGGAACCCCGTAGGGTATTTTCCACCGCTCCCGCGTAAATCATAGATTTTGAGACATCGCTGAGGATCACAATATTGGCGTTTCGGTCTCCCGGGCGCAGCCGTCGCAACATGACCTTGCCATCGCTCATGGGATTCATGGCCTCTTGAGCCGCCTTCTTGCGGCTGAGGCGTTTGCCGGTTGTGAAATAACCTTCCAGGT